>CACYDD010000318.1 GCA_902773065.1 uncultured Ruminococcus sp.
AACCTTGCAAACGGTATGCCGGTTACCATCGGTGAAGCAGTGGGTATTATCGCTGCACAGTCTATCGGTGAGCCGGGTACACAGCTTACCATGCGTACCTTCCATACAGGCGGTGTCGCAGGCGGTGAAGATATCACACAGGGTCTTCCCCGTGTCGAAGAGCTTTTCGAGGCAAGAAAACCGAAGCATATTGCTATTGTCACCGAAATCGGCGGTCAGGTAAAACTCGAGGACAGAAATGCTGTTATCACAAGCAGCGATCCTGCCGAAGCGATTGCAAATGACAAAAACGGCACGGCCAGCAAAACTTACCTGATTCCGTTCGGCGCACGTACCAAAGTCAAGAACGGACAGATGGTAGAAGCAGGCGACCTTCTGACAGAAGGTTCAGTCGATCCGCATGAGATTCTTAGCATCAAAGGCGCAGCAGCTGTTCAGGACTACCTCATCGAGGAAGTTCAGAGTGCTTACCGCTTACAGGGTGTTGATATCAACGATAAGCATATCGAAGTCATCGTTCGTCAGATGATGAAAAAGGTTCGCATTGAGGATGCCGGCAGCACGGAGCTTCTTCCGGGTTCACTTGTTGACAAGGGTAATTTCTATGCCGCAAACGAAGAAATTGAAAAGAGAATCGCCGCAGGCGAAGAGGGACTTTCCCCTGCTACTTTCTCGCCGACACTGCTCGGTATCACCAAAGCTTCTCTTGCAACCGATTCCTTCCTTTCCGCTGCTTCTTTCCAGGAAACCACCAGAGTTCTTACAGATGCAGCCATTAAGGGCAAGGTCGATCCGCTGATGGGTCTGAAAGAAAACGTTCTGATCGGTAAGCTTGTACCGGCCGGTACCGGTATGGCACGCTACAGAGATGTTGAAATTGAGGAAAACATTCCTTCGATCTTCCCTGTTGATCTGTAATACAAATTCAATCTGCAACTTTTCCCCGAACTTTTGTTCGGGGAATTTTTTTGTAACATGCTACATTGAAGGGGATTATTATTATGAAAATATAATCTATGACTATTAACCATAAAGATAAAATGCTTCTCGAACTTGCAGAAAACAACGGCTGAATAACAAAGCATGACACATGAACTCAATTTCCAAAAAAAAGCGTGTGCGGTATTATCTCGCACACACTTTCTTTAAGATATAAACTTGTTTTTCATGTTTAAAACTTGACATTGATCTTTTAATAGATTATAATATAAATGTAAGGTGACTGACCAATTACGGCAGTCCCCAGAAATCAGTGTACCGAAGTAACCGTTTTTGTTTGGCGACAGGCGGTTACTTCTTTTTTATATCATCATGTTTCGCCCTGATAATATCAAAAGCAAAACGTCCGATAGCTACTATGAGCATTACAGTCTGTATAAAATCAGCGTATGTATTCATATTCACTCACCCCCTCTCAGGGGCTTTATTAAGTCGTACCCCTTCTGAAAAAGTCGGGGATACCGCAATCCGCAAGCCAATCACCTTGCATATTTATTTTATTTCTGTCAATTATTTATTTTAATAAATTTTTCAATAAGTTGTTTTCTGACACAAGCATTTTAAAATGAGCCATACAAAAAGTTTTACAAAAAATGCCGATTATACATTGAAAAATCAGGAAAATTAAGTTATAATAAATGTGTATGGTTTTGTATGGCGGAATTGTTGATGAATTATACTTTTTGACAACTCCGCAGCAGAAAACCGATAAAATAAAAGGCAGGGGGAAAGAAAAATGGATAATATGACGCAGGCGTTTATTTTGCTTCTCGCCGGATTTCTTGTTGTATTTTGTGTTTTGATCTTGCTGATCGTTGTTGTAACACTGTACAGTAAGATCATCAGATCTGTACAACAGGCAAGTGATAAAAAGAAAGAAGCAAAAATTCAGGCTAAAGCGGCAAAAACAGAGGTAAAAACTGAAACAAAACCTGAATCTCAGGTTGAGACTTCTGTGACCGCTGAAGACAACGATGAAGTTCCCGGAGAAATTATCGCTGTGATCGCAGCAGCTGTTGATGCTGTGTACGGTGATAAACCGCACAGGATCAAAGCTGTCAGAAAGTCACGCTCCTCTCGCTCCGCTTGGTCAAGAGCAGGCGCATTCCAGAACACAAGACCGTTCTGACAGAGATAATTTACAGAAAGGAAGTTAAGAAATGGAAATATTACAACAGCTATGGCAAATTATCTGCCATCTGTTTACAGAATCAGGTTTCAGCAAGCTGACATGGGAAAATTATGTAATGGTCGGTATCTCGTTTGTCCTCATGTATCTTGCTATTAAAAAGCAGTTTGAACCGCTTTTGCTGCTCCCGATCGCATTCGGTATGTGTCTTGTCAACCTGTTCCCCGATATTATGGGACTTCCGACAACACAATTACTGACAGAAGCACAAATGCTTGAGAAAAATCTTGACCCGTCTACCTATCCCACAACAGTATTGAATGACGGCATTACATACTATAGTTATACTCAGTATGGCGGCTTGTTCTATTATCTGTATCAGGGTGTTAAACTCGGTATCTATCCGCCGCTGATTTTCCTTGGTATCGGATGTATGACAGACTTCGGTCCGCTTATCGCTAACCCGAAAAGCTTTATTCTCGGTGCAGCTGCTCAGATCGGTATTTTCCTTACCTTTATTATTGCAACCGCTATGGGTATTTTCAAGCCGGAAGAAGCAGGTTCTATCGCTATTATCGGCGGAGCTGACGGTCCTACAGCCATCTTCGTTACCACACAGCTTGCACCGCAGCTTTTAGGTCCGATCGCTGTCGCGGCTTATTCCTACATGGCACTCGTTCCGATCATCCAGCCGCCTATCATGAGAGTACTCACAACAAAGAAAGAGCGTTCCGTTGTCATGGGTCAGCTTCGTCCCGTATCAAAACTGGAAAGAATCCTCTTCCCGATCATTGTTGTTGTTCTTGTAGCAACTCTTCTTCCGGATGCTGCTCCGCTGGTAGGTATGCTGATGCTCGGCAACCTCTTCAAAGAAAGTGGCGTTGTTGAAAGAATCAACAAAACAGCACAAAATGAACTGATGAACATTATTACCATCTTCCTCGGTGTAACAGTTGGTGCTACCGCTTCGGGTAAGGTATTCCTCACAATACAGACAGGCGGCATTATCCTTCTTGGTCTGTTCGCATTCTGCCTTGCAACCGCTTGCGGTGTACTCTTCGGCAAGATCATGTACAAGGCAACAGGAGGAAAGGTAAATCCGCTGATCGGTTCGGCAGGTGTATCCGCTGTTCCGATGGCTGCCCGTATTTCCCAGAAAGTCGGTCAGGAAGAAAACCCCGGCAACTTCCTTCTCATGCACGCTATGGGTCCGAACGTTGCAGGTGTTATCGGCTCTGCCGTTGCAGCAGGTGTCCTTTTGAGCGTACTGAAACCTTAATTTAAATGAGGAATAAGGAATGATTCGCAGAATATCATTCTTGAAAAAAACGAAAATTTTGCAATAAGGATAGTAAATTTAAGTAAATATTTAAAAACTAATAAAAATGAATTTATTATTGCTAATCAGATTACTCGTTCCGGCACAAGCATAGGTGCAAATATTACAGAAGCTGAATACGCAATCAGCGGAAAAGAATTTTTATCCAAAATGTACATTGCTTTCAAAGAATGTGCTGAAACAAAATATTGGTTAAAATTATTATTTAAAACCGTATATATTTCTGATTCTGAATATAACTCATTATCTGATGACTGTGTAGAGTTATTAAAAATTTTATCAGCCATCACAAAATCAAAAAGAGAAAATCTTTGACCAAATCAAAACACCGCTTATTAATAGCAAGCGGTGTTTTTTCGTTTTTTGTAAAACTAACGGTTTTATACCATTCCTCATTCCTAATTTTTAATATTTTTTGTATTTACTATTTAAAATAGCATGAAAATGTGGTATAATGGAATAAGTATAGCTTTTATCCGTGGAAGAATTTTTGTCGGATAATTTGTAAAAGAGGTCTTAATATATGAACAAAGAATTTGATGTTCTTATTGTGGGTACAGGAGCGGCAGGTCTTTACGGTGCTTTGCAGTTTCCCGAAAATGTAAAGGTGCTGATAATCTCAAAACGGAATCTCTCCCTCTCCAACAGTTCCCTTGCACAAGGCGGTGTCGCCGCTGTGCTGGATACCATTAATGATGATTACCGACTGCATATTGAGGACACACTCACAGCAGGCAAGCATAAAAATAATGTCAAAGCAGTTGAGGTTCTTGTCAAAGAAGGTCCTGATGATGTGCGGAAGCTGAAAGAACTTGGCGTGGATTTTGACCTTGATGACAAAGGCGAAATGCAAAAGACACTGGAAGCAGGTCATTCACGGCACAGGATCGTTCACCACAAGGACAGTACGGGAAAGGCAATTACCGATACACTGATTGAACAGGTCAGAAAGCGATCAAATATTGAAATATATGAAAATACACTTCTTTACAAGCTCGAAAAAGCGAACGGCGGTTTCCATGCCGGACTGCTTTTTTCTGACGGCACATCTGAAATCGTTGCAGCACATTACTGCATTTTAGCTTCGGGAGGAATCGGAAGAATCTATCAGTATACCACCAATTCCGCGATTGCTACAGGCGACGGCATCACACTCGCCTATATGCTCGGTGCAGAGATAAAACACCTCAGTTGGATACAGTTTCACCCGACAGCTTTTGCCGCTGAAAACGACAGAGAACGTTTTCTGATCAGTGAAGCCGTAAGAGGTGAAGGTGCGGTTCTGCTTAACTGCAACGGTGAACGCTTTGCGGAAAAATATGATCCCCGAGGACACCTTGCACCAAGAGATGTGGTATCCAATGCGATCATGCAGGAATCCATTGCCACTAACAGCGAAAAATTCTATCTGGATATTACGCATAAAGATCCCGAATTTATTAAAAACCGTTTTCCGATGATCTATGAAAAGTGCTTGGAGGAAAATATTGATATCACAAAAGACCGTATCCCTGTTTTTCCCTGCCAGCATTATCTGATGGGCGGTATTGATGTTGACCTGAATGCACGGACGACCGTTGACAGGCTTTATGCCGCCGGCGAATGCAGTCACACAGGCGTACACGGTGCAAACCGCCTTGCCAGCAATTCCCTCCTGGAGGCACTGGTGTTTTCAAGAAGGGCGGCTCAGGATATTATTACAAGACTGAAAACGGATGACAACAAATCATTTGAAGAATTTGAAACAACGGAAGATCTCAGCGGCAAACAGCTCCCTCTCGGCTACCGCACGGAACTGCGCAAACTGATGCAGGATTGTCATTTTGTCATCAAAAAGCCTGAGCTTGCACCACAAGGTCTGAAACGGGCAAAGGAAATTCTTGCCGATCTGAACAGCGGTACATATGAGATCAATCAGGATTTTGTGGAAGCAAGAAGTCTTGCCACGGCAGCCGTTATCATACTTGAGGAGGTTATCAGCGAAAATGACACTGAATAAATTTTATGTAGAAAATATCATCAAAACAGCTCTGATGGAGGATATCAATTACTGTGATGTAACAACAGATTATCTGATTCCCGAAGATCAGCAGGGCGAAGGCCGCTTTATGGCAAAAGCAGACGGTATTCTTTGCGGCGTTGAGGTTGCCGCAAGGGTTTTCACCATGCTTGATGAAAGTACGGAAGTGGAGATTCTGAAACATGACGGTGAAGCTGTCAAATACGGTGATGATATCCTGAAACTGAAAGGAAAAACCGCTGTACTTCTGAAAGGCGAAAGAACCGCACTGAACCTCATTCAGCATATGAGCGGTGTCGCTACTGCCTCCAACAAATATGCAAAAATTGTAGAAGGCACAAACGCTTCTATTGCCGACACAAGAAAAACACTCCCGGGGCTGCGCCCCTTGCAGAAATACGCTGTCATGACAGGCGGTGCAAAAAACCACCGTTACAACCTTTCCGATGCCGCAATGCTGAAAGACAACCACATCGATGCAGCAGGCGGAATCACTGCGGCAATCACAAAACTGCGTACAAAAATCGGACACATGACCAAAATTGAAGTTGAAACAAGAACACTGGAAGAATTGCAGGAAGCACTTGATGCAAAGGCAGACATCATCATGCTTGACAACATGAGTCCCGAAACCATGAAAAAGGCTGTTGAGATTACCGCAGGACGTGCTGTTCTGGAAGCTTCGGGCGGTATCACTGATGAAACGCTCCGTGCTGTTGCCGAAAGCGGCGTTGACATCATCTCAGTCGGCGCACTCACCCACTCCGTCAAAGCCTTCGACATCTCAATGTATATTAAATAGGATTCAGGGGTTAGGGGTCAGGATTCAGGGCGGAGAGCCTCCGCCGGCAATTTCGCGCTCAGGTTTATCGTAAACCATAATTTATTACCGCGACATGAATATAAACCAAAAACGCGGCAATGGATTTGAAGCGGAGAGCCTCCACCGGCAATTTCGCGCTCAGGTTTATCGTAAACCATAATTTATTACCGCGACATGAGTATCAAACCAAAAACGCGGCAACTGAAACGTGAAATTGTCCGGTGCGGCTTTGACGAACTGTCCCCGACTACAGAAGCCGATTTGAGCGTACCAATCTACCCATGTCATTGAATCAATTCAGGTGATAGTGTGAAACAGTATATCATTATAGCAGGAATTAACGGTACAGGAAAATCAAGCCTGAGAGGTGTTCTGGAAGGAATCGGGCAGAATCTCGGGTATATTATTGATGCAGATGAAATCGCAAAATCAAGCGGCTATAATAACATTGAAGCCGGAAAAAGGGCTGTTTCCGAAATCGAATTCTGCCTTGAAAATCATCTGACCTTCACACAGGAAACTACGCTTTCGGGTCATCGTACCGTCAGAACACTGAAACGTGCCAGACAAGAGGGCTATTATGCCGTCATGTATTATGTGGGTCTGAATTCCGTTGAAGAAAGTCTTGCAAGAATACGCAATCGTGTCCGTAACGGCGGTCACAATATACCTGCCCAAGATGTTATCAGACGATATGCCAAGCGGACTGAATCTTTGAAAAAGGTACTTCCCCTTTGCGACAAGGTGATATTCTTTGACAATGCCAACGGTTTTGTCAAAGCGGCGGAAATCACCAACCATAAGTTTTTATATACCAACCATATTCGACCTGCTTGGCTCTCTGAAATCAAAGAACAGCTGTCACTATAACCGGAGGTAAAAATTGAAAATACCCGAAAATGATATATATGATTTTTTAAAAGCCACCCACCTTCCAATCATTATTTATGGTATGGGAAACGGTGCAGATAAAATTATTGCAGAGCTTGAACGGTACAATATCCCTGTCAGCGGCATTGCTGCAAGCGATGATTTTGTCAGAGGGCAGAGCTTTCACGGATTCAGGGTCAGAAAAATCTCCGGTTTCGAGCAGGAATTCGGAGATTTTATTATCATTATTGCCTTTGGCACTTCCCTCCCCGATGTAATGGCACATCTTTTTGCCCTTTCGGAGCGGCATACCGTTCTGGCGGCTGATGTGCCTGTTTACGGAGAAAACATCTGGAACAAAAGCTTTTTTGAAGAAAACAGGGAAAGTATCGAAAAGGCTCACTCCCTTTTGGCTGACAAAACATCAAAACAGGTCTATGAAAACATTATTCGTTTCAAACTCAGCGGACGGCTTGACTTTTTGCGTTCTGCTTACAGTGACAAAGAGGTAGTTTTTGAAAATATTCTGAAACTCGGCGGCAATGAAAGCTATCTTGACCTCGGTGCTTACCGCGGAGATACGATCGATGAATTTCTGCATTATACAGGCGGGGCATATCAACATATCACTGCGTTAGAGCCTGACAGAAAAACCTTTGCAAAGCTGAAAGCACACGTCAAAGATATGACAAATATCAAGCTTTTCAGAATGGGGATATGGTCGGAGGACCGTGACATGAGCTTTGAGGATTCCCTCGGCAGAGGGTCAAGCATTAAACGCGGTGCAAAAAATGACCTTGCCGTTACAAAAATTGACACACTGTATGCGGTAAGAAAACTGACCTATCTGAAAATGGATGTAGAGGGCAGCGAGCGGCAGGCACTTCTCGGCGGTATCAATACGCTCCGCCGCGACAGACCAAAGCTAAACATTGCCGCATACCACCGCAGCGAAGATATCTTTTCCCTTCCCCTGCTTGTGAATACAATAGAACCAAGTTACCGGCTCTATCTCAGGCAACACCCCTATATTCCTGCATGGGATCTCAACTTTTATGCCATACCGAGGTGAATACAATGTCACAACTAAAAGACTATCTCATCATGTCAGGCGACATTCCCTGTGCAAAATGGGAAAACGGTGAACTGACTGTTTTGAATGACAAACTTTTACCGCTTTATTTAAAAAGAGTTCATAATGCGGAAATGTGGCTTGCAACAAGAGCGATCGATACCCATAGAGCAAATTCAAGACTTCTGAAAAAAGCTTTGCGCCTGAAAGAATATAATGATATATCAACTGTGATTCATGTTAATGGTGCAACAATCATCGATAATTACTGGATCAGACCGCTTGACAGTGCCTTGAACTATCAGGATATCAGGTTCGGCAACGATTATTTTGCAAATCTTGCCCTTACAGGTAATTATGACAGCTTTAACAGGGCGGCTTCCCTGAAAAACAAAAGAACTCCCGAGCTTACCAACACAGGCAGCTTTGAAAAATGCTGGAAACTCATTGACGGAAAATGGTGGATGTACAAAGCAGCCAACCATGATGAGCAGTTTTCGGAATTATTTATCTTTGCACTTGGCAAAGCTCTTGGTATGAATATGGCGGTATATGAGCGAGGCGAAAAATGTGTCAGAACACTTGATTTCACAGACAGTGCCGCTGTCAATTTTGAGCCTGCTTTTGCCTTTATGGGCGATAATGAGGATTATGCAGACACGGTCAATGTACTGAATGAGATTTGTCCGCAGGCAGTACCCGATTATGTTAAAATGCTGTTTCTGGATACCATCTGTGCCAACCCAGACCGCCACACAGCAAACTTTGGCTTGCTGAGAGATACCCACACAGGAGAACTTCTCTCACTCGCGCCGGTTTTTGACCACAATATGGCCCTGATTGCAAGAGGATATCCGAAAAAGGCAGCAAAGAATGACTTTCTGATAGCCTTATTCCATGAACTGACAGCCGGGTTCCCCGGATTCAGAAAATATATACCGTCTCTGGACGAAAATCTGTTAGAGGATATTATGGATAAGCTTCATATGAAAGTTCGCACTAAAGAGATCATTGAGATCATCATGAGCAGATATCAACTGATAAACCGGAGGAGCTGACAAAGCAATGTCCACTCCTCCGGTTTTTCTGATCTCATATTGATGATCTTATTTTTCTATCATCATACTGTAACTCCACTCTCAACTCTTAACTCTTAATTTTTCACTTGCTTTTTTCTGGTGATCAAAAGTGCCAATGCGCCGAAAATAATAATATAACCGATATTGACGATAATACTGATACCATAATCCATATCACCGAAACCGCCTGCAAGGTCGGCAACAAATGTTATCATGGTTGGTAGCCAGTAAATCGTGACCGCTTCTGTAACACTAGTAATTAAAGCAAGAATTGCTTCTGAATTATCACTGATTTGCGTTATAAATGATAAGACAGCACTGAAAATCATCATAAAGGCAATATAGAGCATCAACGGAGCAAAAATATTGAGTACGACGGAAGGTCCTGTATTTCCGACAAGTTCGGATACCATGTAATAAAACGAATGTAAAGCCATGATTGAAAAATACTGCTGAACAACGATTGTCAGTACGCTGATTTCTTTTGCACTGCTATCTTCATAAAGCATTGATAAACCCATACGCTGAGGACTGAAATCGGCATTCATCAATACACCGCCGATAAATGTAATCAGTATCACAACAGCATACATGATGGAAACGGCTGTGGCAGAGGCAAGATATTTCGCAAAAAACAAATGAGTTCTTGAATAACCGAGAGAATAAATGTTTTTTATCGTTCCTCTGGCTTTATCCTCACAAATATATAATGCGGAAAATACCCCTGCCATAACGGAAAGATTGGCAATTTTCAGGGAATAATTCAGTATAACGATCATTGTGGGGCGAATTGGTATCAAGGATGAAGAGTATTGTTCAACATTTAAATACCGCTGGGCAACGGCCCCCAGTGCATACAGAACCAAAAGTACCGTAATAGCAAGGCAAACATAAAAGCTTGTTTTTCGGAACAAGCGGCGGAATTCAAACTGAAGTAAATTGAGCATACTGCGGCACACCTCCTGTATACATATTGAACTGACCCATTCTCTGAAGAAAATACTCTTCATAATTGGCTTTGTTAACGCCAAGCTCCATCACAGCGACACCTGCCATCACAAGCTCCTCATTGATTCTTGAAACTAAATCAGGTTCGGCATAAACATTCAGTATGTTTTCTATTATTGTGATGTTTTCAATATTGAACCGCTGTTTCAGAATTTCTGCGGCATTCTGAGGATTATTACAGCGCACAAAAATACTTCCGACACACTGTTTTTCCAACTCTGCGGCAGTAATCTCCTCTGCAAGGTAACCGCTACTGATAATGCCGTAAACATTAGCAACTTTCTCCAGTTCTCCTAAAAGATGGCTGGAAATAAAGAAGGTTACTCCCCTCTCTTTGTTGATATACTGAATAATATCACGGATATCCTTCATGCCCATCGGGTCAAGCCCGTTGACAGGTTCATCCAGTATCAGCAGATCGGGATTGCCGAGAAGTGCGATAGCAATGCCAAGCCGCTGTTTCATACCGAGAGAATAGGCCTTTACTTTCAGTTTCCCCATATTGCCAAGTCCGACCATATTCAGATAATATTGTATATCATTGTCCGTTCCGCCGCACAAGATCGAAAAACGCTTCATGTTTTCGTAAGCGGTACAATCCGTGTACAAACCCGGTGCTTCTATCAGCGAACCGACATGGCGAAGGCTGGCATTGTTTTTCGGCTGACCAAAAAGCTCTATTTCACCGCTTGTGGGATGCAGCAGATCGAGGATCACTTTCATCGCGGTTGTTTTTCCTGCACCGTTAGGACCGATAAAACCATAGATATCGCCGCGTTTGATACTGAGGTTCAGGTTATTGACCACTAATTTTTTCCCGAAGCTTTTACACAGACCAAAGGTTCTCAGTGCGAACTCTTCCATTATTGCAACTCCATTCTTGTAATAGTTTGAAGTAATTATAACACTGAAACGCAGACGTGTCAATAACAATTTATCGAAAAACGATAAATGCATTACCAACCAGCCGCGACAATGAAGTTGAATATTACAATAAACTTGAACGCGAAATTGACAGCGGAGGCACTCCTCCGGCGGCACACCTTGACATTTGGGGATGGATGGGATAAAATAGGGATGGAAGGTATTGTGTAGACAGGAGTGGAATGTAATGTTTGCGTTTTTGAAAAATAAAAGAGAAACTTCCGATGAAACTGACCCTGAACTTGCGGAAAAACTGAAAGAGGCCGCCGAGGAACATCTGGAAAATGATGAACCGAAAAGAGCCGAAAAGCTTTATATGAGAGCATTTGAGATCTATAAAAAATTAATGGCGGAGAAGCCGGAGCTGTATAAAGAATATACCGCAAAATGCTGTGAGGGTCTCGGAGATACTTATGAAAATCTCGAAAAATATACTGACGCCTATGAATATTATATGATGGCTGCCGACTTCTATAAAGATCTTGCTGTCAGCAATCATCCCGATTATAAAGAAATGCTGTCCGATACCTACGGAGATATCGGAGATACTCTCTTTTTCAGAAACAAATACGATGAAGCGGAAAAGTATTATATGCTTTCACTTGAACTGTATTTTGAGCTAGCAAAGATAGATCAGACGAAATATCTGGAAGATATTTCCTATTGCTATGACTGCCTTGCAAAGTCAAGCAGTGCCAAGGAAGAATATTCCGCCTCGATTGAAAATTATGAAAAGGTCATTGAAATATACCAAAAACTGATTGCCGACAATGAGGGGATCGAATCAGAAGAAATCAATGATTATAATGACGGTCTTGCAACAGCCTACGGCGATATCGGATATGTTTATTCCTGCTGTAAAAATTACGAGGATGCGGAAAAATATTATATCAAAGCAGCAGAAATCTATTATGAACTTGCAAAAATAGATTCCTACGAATATGCTGACAGTCTTGCCGAACAGTATGAAGATCTGTCCACACTGTATGAAGATATGGAAAAACCCGAGCTTGCCAAAGAATATAAAAGAAGAGCAAAGAATGTGTAAGTAAAGAAAGAAGGCATTTCCTTGTGAAGTGCCTTCTTTCTTTTATGCGTTTTGTTAGTGTAATAATTCCGGGACTTTATGGTGCGGAAAACAGACCGCAAAGGCTGTCTACTTTTTATCGAGTATTAGTATCAACGATATTGACAGCGTTTCTGACACAGTCATCGCAGGAACAAAGTATCACTCCCGTTCCCCTGCCTTTCAGGTCAGCACAGCGCAAAGCACCGCACTGCTCCTGAAAAGCTGTCAGGATCTTCTTGGCATTAGCAGAATTTTTTCGGGCGTTTTTCAGATTATCCGCCATTACCGCACCGATCAGCGCACCGCAGTTGCCTTCCATACTGCCCATTCCTGCTCCGAAGCCTGAACCAAGCATTTTCAGCGTTTCTTCATCCATTCCAAGCTCCTCTGCAAAGCTGAGCAGCACTGCCTGACAGCAATTACATCCGCTGTGCTTATATTTTAGTGCCTTTTCCTCTCTTGTCATAGTCTCAACTCCTTTAATACATTCTCACTATTTGTTGATTGATTTTTTGAGCTGGTCAAATGTAACACCGTATTTCTCTGCAATATCCTTTGCATAGCTGACACCCTCAGGCGGTGCAAGAAATACCTTATAGGAACGCTGACCGTCATGGATGCCTGTGATGAGTGAAGCAACCTTTAAATCTCCCTCAAGAGAATTCATTGTTTCAAGCTCCATAGCAAGCTCGTGCATATGGGTGTTGAAAATTGTCCTTGCACCAAGATAACGCAGTGCTTTGACTACATCTTTAGCGATATACAAGCCTTCGGCAAATGAGGTCGTGGCAAGAGATTCATTAAACAGTAAAAGACTGTTGCCGGTTGCGGCGGCGAATATTTCGCTGAGTCGCTTTGATTCTTCGCCAAGTCGTCCGAGGTTGACTGTCTGGTTTTCGTCCGCCGGAAAATGGGTATAGATATTGTCCACGGGAGAAAGGGCGGCCGTTTCGGCAGGAACATAGATACCGTGCTGTGCCAAAAGAAACAGCATACCTACTGCCTGTGTAAAGGTGGTTTTGCCGCCCCTGTTCGGCCCTGTCATGATGTAAATACCGTGTTCACTGTTGAATTCAAAATCGTTGCGGATGATTTCCATTTTCTTTCCGCCTGCCAGAAGCATGGCAAGTTTCAGATTATAAATTCCTTTTCCGGTAAGCTCTTTTTTCTCTGCAGGCAGGATCTCAGGCTTGGCAATGGGAATACCGAGTTTGATGAGCTTGTCGGCAAATTCCGCCCAGCGGATATAAAAAATGAATTCGGGAATGAGCTTTGTCAGGCTGTAGCCGCTGATATTGACATAACGAGCCAGCTTGTTTTTCAGCTGTTTTACAGTTGAGCCGAGCATTTCCGTAACAACACGGCTGAGTGTACTCATCAAAGGGTCATCGCCTGCCACTTTTCCGACAGTATGTATTTTTGTCATACCGTCAAAGGAAGTACCGCCGTGAATTTCGCTTTTCTTTGAGGCAAAATCAAGAAATTTGCTCAGAAGTCCCGGTCTGCTGAAAGTGGCATCGTTCAGTGATACAATACCGACCTCAACAGGACGCATATGTGCATCGAGATTCACACCAAGAGAAACACTGCGTATCTGACCGATTTCATTCATCAGCCCCTTGATATCCTCATTTAAATGCTCAAAGCCGCTTTCATTATAAACCGAGCTTACATATTCTTTCATATTTTTCAGTCCTTCGGACCTGATATCATTCTCTGTCAGGGATTCATTGATTCCTGTGATACAGTTGACATACACATCCAGTTCCTGCAATCGGTTAATTAACTGCCACACGGGAGCGGCGGTATTGTCCTTGACAGAACGTTCCAGTTCTTTTAAATAATCAAGCTGTTCCAGAAGGTCTTTGATCTTATCCCTCAGACTCGGAAATTTCAGAATATCCTCAAAAACATCACAGCGATACCTGATAACATCGGGGTCGCTTTCCAGCTTTGTCATCATTTTTTTAATAATATTCTGCTCATATTCACTTTCCGTGATATGGTCTACAATATAATCCAGCGAAAGATCATTACAAGTCTCATCGCTGAGCACATTTACGCAAGGTTCTTTTCCCTGCGGATAAAGCAAACTGAAATTTTCCATAATTTCACACTCCCTGAATAAATTAATGAGGAATGAGGAATGAGGAATGGTTGGTCAGTTCAGTTCTTTCTTAACTCAAACCTTCACTCTAAATCAAACAAATCAAAAATTTTCGTTCCTAAAATAGTTGGGTCGTTCATTGGTTCATTGGTAAGAAGAATAATACGAATATTGCCGTCAGTGCTTGTCAGTGTCATGGAGGCAAAGGAAGGAATCAGCCCTGTATGCCAGACAAATCCGTTTTGTTCGTCAATCATCAGACCGTATCCGTACTGCATGGTATCATCATCTGCTGAATCGTTTTTCATCATCCTGTCGGCGGATTCTTTGGAAAGAATCTTATGTTGATCCAGTTCTTCAAGCCATGCCGATAAGTCTTTTGCGTTTGACATGATATTTCCTGCCCCGAAACTCAGTCCGGGATAGTTCAGATATTCTGTGTTAGGGTCGTTTTGTGTTGCCTTGGCAATATCTGCATTGCGGATATCATAGCTGTCGGTAAAACCTGTTGAATCCATGGATAGCGGTGCAAAGATCCGCTCTGTTAAAAATTCTTCATAGGTCTGTCCCGAAACTTTTTCAATGATTTTTGCCAGCAGAAAATAATTGCTGTTGGAATATTCAAACTGGCTGTCGGGTGCAAAGCTTAATTCCTGCTGTGACAAAAAATCATAGATTGAAGCAACGTTTTCTTCTGCTTCTGCATCCTTTGAAACCCGGAAACCAAGCTGTTCTTCCATCAGTGCAAGATGATTTCCGTATTCATCGGTATATCCCATATAATCGGGAATTCCCGAACGCATAGACAATGAATTGTGTATCGTCACCTTTGAAGCAAAACTGCATTCGGGTAGATATTGATCAAGTTTGTCGTTAACATCAAGTTTGCCGTCCTGCTGTAATATGAGTATTCCTGCGGCGGTAAACTGTTTGGTATTTGAAGCAATTTTAAATACAGTGTTTTCATCACAGTCACTGTCATCAAGGTCTGTTCCGCTGTCAAATACGACTTCTCCGTTTTGCACAACATAGACTTCACCGACAAAATCCTGTTCTTCTATCAATTCTGCAATGCTCTCCGTCAGCCCTGATTTTGTTTCTTCCGCTGAGCTTTCGTCAATTTTTGCACTTGCCGCAGAAGATTCCACCGTACTGACTGCCGATTGCTCTGCTTCATTATTGCCGCAGGCACAAAGCAAAAGTGATGAAAATAAAATTACACATACCGTACTGATAACAACCATTTTTTTCATGTTACAATCTCCTTATTATGTTTGAATTTTAAATTTATTTTATCAAAGATTGTAATTGTATTCAAACAACGGTTATGACAGGAAAACAACAAGCAGTTGCAAAACTCAACAGTTAGTTGGATTGGCTGAAAACAACGGCTTTGTCCGCCCGAACAGTGTAACAAAATCCAGCGGTTTTTCCGACCGGACTTCTTTGGCATAAGTCAGAAGGGGAATCAGACTACATTCTCTTGAATAGGTATATGCTTTGATCTCACCGTTTTCGGTTTCTATTTCCGTGCATTGTGCAAGGTTGATTTTGCAGAGCCCCTCCATTGC
Organism: uncultured Ruminococcus sp.; assembly: GCA_902773065.1. GTDB lineage: Bacteria > Bacillota > Clostridia > Oscillospirales > Acutalibacteraceae > UBA1213. The sequence goes on from CACYDD010000318.1 coordinate 16,011, forward strand.
TCTTTCGGCATCGGTTTCGCTCAAATGATTTTTTTCGGCAATGAGTGACAGCGAAACAGGTGTGTTTTTGCGGCTGTACATATATGTGATAATATTCAAAACATTGATATCGGAAAGCACTGCAAAAGTTTCGGCGGTTTTTTCATTATCAGAAAGAAATTGTCCGAATCCGCCCTCAGGCTCGGGCATAAAGAAAAAATACCTTCCGTCACTTGAAAGCCTTGCCCCTGTCAGACCGCCGTTATATAACAGCTTGGAGAAAATTTCGTGTCCGTATTCGTCATGAAGGGTATCAAGGATATCGGGGGTGAATTTTTCTTTCAGCGAATTTTTGCCGGTCAGTCCCATTTCTACCGCCCAGCACAGTTCAAAGGCTCTGCCGAATGCTTCATCCTGCGGCAGGGAACTCAGCTCTTTTGTGATAAGTCTGTCGATTTTTTCATTACTGTCTGCACCGAACAAAACATTCACCGATACGCCCAGCACTTCTGCGATTTTCGGAAGCAGTTCCGCATCGGGAGAATTTCCCCTTTCCCATTTGGAAACAGCCTGTGCCGTAATTCCGATCTCTCTCCCGAGTTCTTCCTGTGTAAGTCCTTTTTTGGTTCTTAATTCCTTGATACGCTGTCCGATAATGCCTGACATAATATTGCTCCTGTCAACAAATGATATACTTTGATTATAACACCAAAAATAGTAATTCTCAATATTATTATTCTGAAAACAAGATATTTTTTATAGATTATTAGCACACCACGTACACAGAGGGTTCGTATTTCCGCATATTGTACTTCCTGCTTTTTTACAACTTTGTTTATCTTCACAAAATCCCCAAAACTGAAAAAAGAAAAACTGCCGTCACAGCGTGAGGATCTACTGTGGTGGCAGATTTTTAGTAATCATACAAATTTATTCAGAGAACTGTCGTATTCAAACCCAACGTCTGAAAGCTTTTCGGTAATTTCCTCTGCGGAAACACCTTCCGATTTGCACAGTTCTTCCAGTGACGGATAAGTGTCCCTGAGTTTTGTATTAATATAGGACAATAAAATAATCGGATCATTCGGCATTTTGTTTCCCTCCGTTTTTTATGCTGTTGGTTTTGATGATTCTTTTGTTGGTGTCTGTTCAGGCTCGCTTTTTTCTTTTGATTCTTCACTTTCTGAGGAAAGGACAGTACTTTCTGATTTAATGATCTGCACATCATCAGGAAGATACAAATCTCCCGACACATTAATATGATAGGACTTTTCTATCGGCATAATGCAGTCAAGATAAAGCTCCTCCAGTGAGAACCAGCCATGTACAAGACTGCTCGGCGAGGCAGAACCGCCGCTATAACGCGGCAGATAGGTAGACACATTGATATTTTTTGCATAATCCGTACCACTGATATTGGTCGTACCGTCATCTTTGATTATAATTTTATTGGTTCTGAAGGCAACATAAGTCGTTTCGGTCTTATTCACTTTTGTATCAATATAGGTGCGTTCTGCGATCGTCAGAAGAAAATTTCCCGAGCCGTCATCATAGGATACCAGATAATTGCCTGTCAGTTTGTATTCATCCTGAACATACCAGTTACTGTATAATGCTGTATACATATTACCCGCATTTTTGAGTGCATCGCGATTAATTTTATCCACAGTGACCTTTGGTATCTGTTCAATTTTTGTAGCATAGACAATCTCAGGCACTTTGGATACTTCCGAATGTTCTGACCGGAATGTATTCACCACATCATTATTGGAAAAAATGGTTCTTGCAGCGATAAAGATCAATATCATCGGAATCAGAACAAAAAGCAATGCAGTCAGTTTGTAAACTGACTGCGGCCGTTTCTGATGCCGTTCCCGTCTCTTTTGTTCTTTTCTGTACTGCGTCTGATCTTTAATATATTGCTCATTTTCCCATTCAAGACGTTTTTTATAGGCTTCCGCCTTGTCACGTTCCATCTGAATTTTAATTTTTTCCGCTTCACTCTTATAGTTAAGATCATCAACATTAAAGGAAGTCTGACAATATTCACAGACACCTGTTTTCTGTCCCTGCATAAGCGTGATCGGTGCACCGCAGCCGGGACATAAAATCTGACCAATCTCCATACCAATTCCTCTCAATCAGCAATTTTCTATAGTATATCATATTTTTTCATCTTTTACAGCCGGCGGAGGCACTCCGCCGCCGCCATTCAATTAAACAGATACCTCATACAATTTCATTGTATCTCTATCGTATGTAAAATCAGGAGTACTCTGCTCATTTAAAATATTCCAGCCGTACATCCTGCATAACAGTTCAACAAAGTTATCGCTGTTTTTATCATACAATTTTTCTATTTTGTGAATTTGCTGTTTCAGCATAATTTCTGAAATATTTTTCCCATAAAGAAGTGTATCTCTCTTGTAAGATTCAATTTCCAGAAGCATCTCTTCTTTTACCTCATTTTACATAATAGACCCTGTCCGGTTTTCTTTCGGGGGCTTTTGGCAGTTCTCCGTCGGCATAACCTAAAGCACAGTGTCCGATTCCCTCCCATTCCCCTTCAATGCTAAGCCTTTCAAGGATCTCCTTACCGAAATCACTTTCAAATTCTTCCTTCGCACGGTGAATCCAGCAGCTGCCAAGACCCAGCGAATGTGCTGCAAGCATCATATTTCCCAGCACAAGACTTCCGTCATAAAGAAAGGTCGGGCGGCTTTTATCTGCAATGACGATCAGTATGACAGGTGCACCGTAAAACGGATCAAATCCCTCTGCCCAACCGCCGATTTTACGATTTTCTTCCGAAATCCGGTTTCTCAACTCCTTATCTGTCACCGCTATGATTTTCACACCCTGATATCCCCTGCCGCTTGCGGCGTACAGACCTGCTTCAATCACAGTATTGACATCCTCTCCGGACACTTCATCGGGCTTGTATTTGCGGGTACTTCTGCGTTCAACCATTGCTTTGATGATATCATTCATCTTTGTTTTCCTCCTGAAAAAAATTCTGATAATATTATAAACCATACAAAATTTCTTTTCAACAGAAAAGTCATTAAATTCAAATCATTTTTGTGATTTATACTCATCACGCATATTTTTTTTATTTTAAGCTTGAAACGGTCGGATGAATATGATATAATAGTTTTACTTTCTGCCCGTAGCACAGCTGGATAATGCATCAGACTCCGACTCTGAAGACCGAGGGTTCGAATCCCCCCGGGCAGGCCAGCGGCGAGGTCGGACACCCAACTGGCGATATGCTGCTCCCAATATCACGTTCTGCTTTTGTAGAACGCGATATTTTTTTGCCGCACTCCGAGTGATATCTTTTTTGCTACTTCTTTACAGTGCATGACCGCACGTAGTCTCTCACTTCGACCGCTCTTTTTCCGAAAGTTTAAATTCATTTCCCCACTCCAAGCTGTTTATACCTCAGGTTGAAAAATAAAATAATATTTATAAATTATCATTATCAACCACTTGATTTTTTGTCATAATAAGATTAAAATAATAATGGTAATGTTTATGTAAATTTTCTCGGAGGTTATTTTATAATGAAAAGATTGTTAAGTATGGTACTAACTGCGGTTATTTTCGTTTCCGTTATATCCATGAGCGGATGTGATGATTTCGGATTTAATCCCACTGGCTCGTGGAAGCTGACAAAGGATACCTTTTATCTGGACGGAGAATACTGGTATGAGGATAAACCGGGGTATCTGGGTGCAGAAGAAGGCGGCATTTATGTTGGTGATATGATTTACACATTCGGCAAATCGGGTGTCGGCAACATCTACACAGATGATTTGTATATACAGGATTTCACCTTTGATTATGAAGGAGAAGAAATTACTGTACATATGGCCGATCCTAAAAACAAATACGGTTCACAGGATTTTATCTATAAAGCCGGAAAAGACAAAGACGGTAACGAAACGATCACAAGAACAGACATTGCCACCGTGAATGATGATGACGGAGGCAAACACGAACTGAAAGAAGAGTTTATTTTCACAAAACAGTAACCCACAAGCCGCAGTACAGAACTTGCTACTGCGGCTTGACCCATAAACAAAAGTAACTTGGCACAAAATATGATCTTTATCATCAACAAATTTATGCTGTATATCGATGCGAAAGCAATGATGATGTACTTTTTGTGATTGGCAGCGATAAAAACGGGAATGATATATATTGTATCTACCATTTAACATGGTCGGGCAAAGAGGAAGGCGGCAGTTTTCCCCTTTGCAAAGAACGGTTTGTCGGAATTCATTCAGTAGAGGAATATTTTGAAAAGGAATTGTCAGATTAAAAAATTGTACAAATCGAAAATCCTGTTTAGTGTACAACAAAATCAAAAAAGATGGTGTAAAATAATTCCGGAATCTTATGGCGCGGCGATAAAATGAATGGTTTTCAATAAACCTGAGCGCGAAATAGAGACCGGCGGCACGCCGGCAAAAAAATGTCTCATTGCACAAAATAACATATGGTGCTATACTTAATTGTATTATGATAGAAAGCAGTGAAGGTGTAAGATAAATTGAGAAGAAGGAAAAAAATCGAAAAAAGCGGACGTGGGATCACGCTGGCATCAAAATGGCGAAAAGGGTTCTTTCCTATTTTGTTCAGCCGGTTGGGGCTTGTATTGATCATGCTGTTGATCCAGATATTAATGATGTCAACAATATGGTATTTTTTCGGTCAGATACTGGGTCGGTATTTTATCGGAGGGCAGACGCTTTTTGAACTGATCGTGCTGATTTTTTTATTTAACAGTCCTATGGATTCTTCCGCAAAGCTTTCATGGACATTGCTGATCGCGGTGATGCCGCTTTTCGGCACATTGTTTTATGTATGGACAAATGTTGAAATGGGACACAGAACCATTAAACGGAAGCTGAATGTGATAGCGGAAGAAACCAAACAATACATGATACAAAGTGAATCGGCGGTCAAAAAGCTGAAAAGCCTGAACAGGGAATCCTCTGCACTGGCGAAATACCTGTTTGACTACGGCAATGCACCTGTGTATGATAATGTCAGAATGGAATATTATCCGTTCGGAGAAGATAAATTCCCGAGAATGCTGGAAGAACTGGAAAAGGCAAAGGAATTTATCTTTCTTGAATTTTTCATTATCGAGGAAGGCTATCTCTGGGGCAGGGTGCTGGAGATCCTTTCAAGAAAGGTGCAGGAGGGTGTTGAAGTCAGGGTAATGTATGACGATACCTGCGAATTTGCCAACCTGCCGCCCGATTATCCGAAACGCCTGCAAAAAATCGGCATCCAGTGCAAGATCTGGGAAAGAATCAAACCCGTTGTTACCTCTGCCTATAATTATCGTGACCACAGAAAGGTCATGATCATTGACGGAAAGGTCGCTTTTTGCGGTGGAGATAACCTTGCAGATGAATATATCAATCGTGTGGAGCGGTTCGGTCACTGGAAAGACGCTTCCGTTATGCTCAGGGGAGCGGCAGTAGACAGTTTTACACTGATGTATTTGCAGATGTGGAATGTCACTTCAAAGAATAAGGACGATTTCGGAAAATATCTGAACAAATATGAAAAAGGACTGACAGCGGACGGCTGTGTAATTCCCTACGGTGAATCTCCGCTGAATAACCATAAAATCGCCGAAAGAGTCTATATGGATATGCTTTACACTGCAAAGGATTATGTCTATGTTATGACACCGTATCTGATTCTTGATGATGAACTGACGGCGGCTTTGCGCTATGCAGCGGAAAGAGGTGTTGATGTGTGTTTGATTTTGCCGGGAATTCCTGATAAAATGCCTGTGTGGGCTCTGGCAAAAAAACATTATCGATCTCTTCTTGATGCCGGAGTGAAGATATATGAATATACGCCCGGTTTCGTACACGCAAAGGTCGTTATCAGCGACAACATAAAAGCGGTGGTGGGAACAATCAATTTTGATTACCGCAGTCTGTATCATCATTTTGAATGTGCCGCCTATATGGTAGGGATTCCCTGTATCAAGGATATCCGTGAGGATTTTACAGAAACACTGTCAAAATGCCGCACCGTTACGTATGAAAGCATGAAACATGAAAAACTGTATCTGAAAGCTGTCGGTTCCGTTCTGAAACTGATTGCACCGCTTCTGTAAAGGAACTAGGGGTCAGGATTCAGGGGTCAGGGATAGAGAATTCAAAGTATTATCTGAATACCATTGCTCAATATTATTAAATCATTCAAAATAAATCTCCCGA
>CACYDD010000319.1 GCA_902773065.1 uncultured Ruminococcus sp.
GGCAATAGCTCATGTCAGGTATTCAACAGCAGGCGGCAGTGTGCGTGAAAACTCACAGCCGCTTGTTATGCGTTATGTAAAGGGTACTTTGGCGATCGCTCATAACGGAAATCTGACAAATGCGTATGAGATCCGCAGGGAACTGGAGTACAGAGGTGCTATTTTTCAGACAACCATTGACTCCGAAGCCATTGCGTACCTGATTGCAAGAGAGCGTGTCAGGGCCGGTTCTGTTGAAGCAGCGGTTGAAAGAGCTATGGGGCAGATCGACGGAGCATATTCGCTTCTTGTGATGAGTCCGCAAAAGCTGATCGCAGCACGTGATCCTCACGGATTCCGTCCGCTTTGTATCGGTAAACTCGGAAACAGTATCGTGTTTGCTTCTGAAACCTGTGCACTGGCAGCCTGCGGAGCAGAATTTGTGCGTGATGTAGAGCCGGGAGAAATCGTTGTTGCAGACGAGGACGGCTTACATTCTTTCCGCACTTGTATTCCTGAAAAATCAAAGAAATCGCTTTGCGTTTTCGAGTATATCTATTTTGCAAGAACTGATTCGGAAATTGACGGTATCAGTGTGTATGGCTCACGAAAGGAAGCAGGAAGAATTCTTGCAAGAGAATTTCCGGTTGAAGCGGATATCGTTATCGGTGTGCCTGAATCCGGTATCGATGCGGCAATCGGCTACAGTGAGGAATCGGGTATCCCCTATGAAAAGGGTATTGTAAAAAACGGCTATATCGGACGTACCTTTATCAAGCCCACACAAAAGGAAAGGGCCAACAGTGTACGGCTGAAACTGAATCCGCTGCGTTCGGTTCTGGAGGGCAAAAGAGTTGTTGTGATCGATGACTCGATCGTTCGCGGTACGACCTGCGACAGAATTGTCAAAATGCTCCGGAATGCAGGTGCAAAGGAAGTACATCTGCGGATCAGCTCACCACCGTTTATCTGGCCGTGCTTTTATGGAACGGATATTCCGAGCCGTGACGAACTGATTGCTGTAAAGCATACAGTAGATGAGATCTGCGAGCTGACAGGGGCAGATTCGCTGGGATTTTTCCCTCCCGAAAAATTGGGCGAAATGCTGGGCGGCAAAGACTGCGGTTTCTGCGATGCCTGTTTCTCGGGAAAATACCCGACGAAAATTCCCGAAAAAATGCTTGCCGGCAAAGAACGCGGCGGCGTGAACTTTGACAAAAAACTGCCCGAAAAGAAACAGCAGGCTTCTGTCTGTCAGGGCAAGGACGAAGAAAATGAATAATGAATGTTGAATAATGAAAAATGAATAATAGTTTCTTTCGTTATTCGGAAAGGTATTTATCAATGAGAGATACATATGAATCACCGCTTTCGTCAAGATATGCGGATAAGGAAATGAAATACATTTTTTCTCCTGACAAGAAATTCAGAACATGGAGAAAACTGTGGATCGCACTTGCATAATCCGAACATGAGCTTGGTCTGGATATCACACAGGAGCAGATCGATGAGCTGAAAGCCCATGCAGAAGATATCAACTATGAGGTTGCGGAAGAAAGAGAAAAGCTTGTCCGCCATGATGTAATGTCACACGTATATGCTTACGGTGTGCAGTGTCCGAATGCAAAAGGTATCATTCACCTGGGTGCAACCTCCTGCTATGTTGGCGACAATACCGATGTCATTATTATGACTGAGGCTTTGAAAATCGTAGAGAAAAAACTGGTCAGCACCATCCGTCTGCTTTCTGAGTTTGCTGACAAATACAAGGATCTGCCGACTCTTGCCTTTACGCATTTTCAGCCTGCACAGCCGACAACTGTCGGCAAAAGAGCAACTCTCTGGATTCAGGATCTTCTGATGGATTTAGAAGATGTGCAGTATGTTCTTGGCGGCATGAAGCTTCTTGGCTGTAAGGGTACAACGGGTACACAGGCAAGCTTCCTTGAACTGTTTGACGGCGACCACGAAAAGTGTAAAAAGCTTGACAAGCTGATCGCAGAAAAAATGGGCTACAGTGACTGCTTTGCGGTATCGGGTCAGACTTATTCCAGAAAGCTTGACAGCCGTGTGCTGAATGTTCTGGCAGGGATTGCCCAGAGTGCATCAAAGTTTTCCAATGATATCAGACTTCTCCAGCACCTTAAAGAAGTAGAAGAGCCTTTCGAGAAAAATCAGATCGGTTCTTCTGCAATGGCTTACAAAAGAAACCCGATGCGTTCCGAGCGTATGGCTTCTCTTGCAAGATATGTCATGGCAGATGTGCTGAATCCGTACATTACGGCGGCGACACAATGGTTTGAAAGAACGCTTGACGATTCAGCCAACAAGCGTCTGAGTGTTCCAGAAGCGTTCCTTGCAGTGGATGCTATTCTCAACCTTTATATGAATGTCAGCAACGGTCTTGTGGTATACGATAAAGTAATTACGGCACACCTGAAAAGAGAGCTTCCGTTCATGGCAACCGAAAATATCATGATGGACGCTGTGAAAAGGGGCGGCGACAGACAGGAACTGCATGAAAAGATCAGAGAACATTCTATGGCGGCTTCTACTGTTATCAAGCGTGACGGCGGTGAAAACGACTTGCTTGAAAGAATTGCCAATGATTCTGCCTTTGGCGTAACGCTGGAAGAATTGGAAACACTGCTTCAGCCCGAAAAATATGTGGGCAGAGCACCAAAACAGACAGAAGATTTCCTGAATGAAACCGTAAAGGCTGCCCTTGCCCCTTACGAAGCAATAGCAACCGAAACAGCAGAAATTAATGTATAATAATTAAAAGAGGTAATCAATTATGATTAATAATAATGTAATGGCAAGAACAGAAGCACACAGTATTGTCAGTCAGCTTGGCTGTTTTTCGGTCATTGAATACGGCAAGGATGTTTCTGTATCTCCGGGAACAGCTCAGACTGCCTATTTTATGGGTAAAATGGGTGTGAGAAAAAGACAGGTAGTGGCAACGCTCAACAATCAGGGTGTGATTCTGCAGGCAGGTGCTATGCAGATTATGGCAGGAAATATCAACATGAATACTAACGTGCAGGGTGCAGGCGATCTGTTCAAGAAAATGATCGGCAGCAGAGTGACGGGAGAAACTGCGATAAAGCCAAGATATTTCGGCAGCGGTCAGGTAATATTTGAGCCGACCTACAAATATATTCTTCTTGAGGATCTTTCCAAATGGAACGGAGCAGTTACGATTGAGGATGGTCTGTTTCTGGCCTGTGATGATACGGTTCAGATGAAGATAACGGCAAGATCGAGTTTTTCCTCTGCGGTTGCAGGCGGCGAGGGTTTTTTCAATACCACTCTCACAGGTGCAGGCGTGGCAGTACTGGAAAGTCCGGCACCGGCAGAGGAACTGCTGATATTTGATTTGCAGAATGATATTCTGAAAATTGACGGTAACATGGCGATCGCATGGTCACAAACATTACAGTTTACTGTTGAAAGATCGTCAAGATCACTTGTCGGCTCTGCGGCATCAGGCGAAGGTCTTGTCAATGTCTACAGAGGAACAGGTCGTGTGCTTGTTGCACCGGTTGCCTGAAATAATGCATAATGCATTATAAAAATAAAATACACAATGTTATAAAAATTGTTATAAAAATTTATTTTAGCAGATAATTATGCATTATGCATTATGTATTAAAAAAGAGGGGTAGGTAAAAATATGGTAAGAGCAATAGTCGGCGCAAACTGGGGCGACGAAGGAAAGGGTAAAATTACCGATGTTCTTGCACAGAAATCGGATATGGTTATTCGGTTTCAGGGCGGCAGCAACGCGGGTCATACCATCATTAATAATTATGGTAAGTTTGCCCTTCATCAGCTTCCGTCAGGCGTTTTTAATGAGAAAATTACCAACGTGATCGGCAACGGTGTTGCCCTCAGTGTTGAAAATTTGATAAAGGAAATTAAAGAACTTGTGGACAGCGGTGTGCCGAAACCGAATATTCTTGTTTCGGACAGAGTACAGATCGTTATGCCGTATCATATTCTGTTTGACTGCTATGAGGAAGAAAGACTTGGCGGCAAAAGCTTCGGTTCAACAAAATCGGGTATCGCACCGTTCTATTCCGATAAGTTCTCCAAAATCGGCTTTCAGGTCAACGAGCTTTTTGACGATGAGGAAGGTCTCAGAGAAAAGCTGGAAAGAATACTGGAAGTGAAAAATGCAGTTGTAAAGAATGTTTATAATAAAGAACCTATCAGTGCAGATGAGATGTTTGCAAAGCTGATGGAATATAAAAAAGCACTTGAGCCCTATGTAGCAA
>CACYDD010000320.1 GCA_902773065.1 uncultured Ruminococcus sp.
ACCTGATTGTCAGAAGATGAGTGGTGGATTTCTTCCCTCCAACTACATAAGGTCGGGTGCTTTTAGTAAGTCAAAGAGCACTGTATCTCCGAGAGACGCTGGACTTGAGCCTACGTGAAGTTGAAAAAGACCTCCGGCAGATCAAGGGCATCGGCGATAAGCGCATCGAGGAAATCATGGCGGTTATCGAAAAGCATCTGGGCGTATAGCGAATTCATTTAAACTTATTCTCCCGTAAGCAGAACGAATATCGACATATTTCCACGCATATAAAGCAACGAAAAAAACAACCAAACTACGCACTCACGGAAACCACTCTCCCCTACTCCGGATTATACGTAATCATATCTTACGTCTTGGCGCACGTTGAGTGCGTAGTTTTGCTGTCAAGGGAGAAGGCGTAAAATCGCAGAAAACAGATTTGTCAAAAGTTGCGATTCGGGTGTTTGCAAAATAGCGTTGAGTGTGGGGAAAGGTTGTCACGACCCCTGCGTGTAGGAGGTTATTCAATTTGTATACGGAATCAATCGAAACAGAAAGTGCATTATGTGCAGAACTTATTTCAAATCACAGCACTGATATGACTGATGGTGAAATAAAGGTTGTACGAAAATGCCCTAAATGTGCAGAAGGCACTATAATTACTAAATGTAACATAGAATCAGATGACGGAAATAAGTGCTGGAGTTTTCATCATTACTGTGATTCATGCGGTGAGATTTTTGTTCCAAGCAGAATACGCTCGGACATATTCTTTCACACACCATTTTCAACTAAACGGTGTTTATCTACGCCTTTTGGTGAAATAAAAGTCAAGATAAACGGCAATGAAACTGATTTTCGTTACAGAACGGATTGCTATGAACATCAGGGAAAAACAATTCCTGTTGACATAATTGATATTGATGTTTCGCAGCTAAAAATAGGTGATACAATCTTTTGCGGCTTCGATTCACTTACATTTGAGTATGCTGATTCGGATGAAAACTCAGAGATCCTTTTTTGCGGAAATGAAAAACTTCGCCTCGGTTTTAGTGCTTATGATCCGGATGAGTATTATGATGATTACCACTGCTTTCTATGCGAAGATTGTGGATTAGATGATAGTTTTGAATATAGAATCAAATCTGAACCTTGCTTATTGGATGAAAAACAGTATTACAAATCCAAGATAATCACATTAGCAGTCGCTTGGGTGAATATAGCTGACTATAAAGACGCCGACGATGCTGATACGGCACTGTTTCTTGCTTTAACACTTTTTGTAGGATAAGACAAATGCCCCGCAACACTGAATCACCAGTGATGATCTGAGCTTCCGTGACTGGAACAACGGATAAAGGAGCAGACCGCCGCACCGCTGAACTGTGATAAAGACAGAAAGGAGATGCTAGTATGATTCTGAAGTGGACTGCAGTATGGTACGAACTGGATCAGACAATTGTTGTCGGAGACAAAGCCTGGTTCTACTTGCCAAGTGATGAAAATAAGCATTCTTTTTTCTGCGACCTTTATCAGAGCAATTCTTTCATACGGAAAAAGCTGGAAATCATGCAAATCACACATCCGGTACTTGGTAATGTCAACGGCATTGTGACAATCGGTCTGGATTATACTTTTTATTTGGCTGACGGTACGGTGCTTGAAGTCAATGCGGAGGAGCAACCGGGGCAGATTTACAATTCTTCTGTTGTGATAGATGACTGGACGTTTGATGTAGTGGTCAATGTCATTGATGAAGCAGATTTGCAGGAACATGATAAAAAGGAATCGTTGAAGGATGCGGTCAGCCGATACAAGGTGCTGTTGGGAATCACAGAAGCACCTTGGGAGCGTTATGTCTGAAAAACAAAAATCCCCCCTCACCAAGCAGGAGCATTACTTCCTGCCTGATGAGGGGGATCATATTACTATATTCACTTTTCCACACTGACCGTCACGCCTGACTTGAAGTGAAACTCCAGATAGTCATCGTATACAGTCACTTTTTCAAGCAGCTTCTTTACAAGACCGCCGTCAAACACGCAAACCCTACTCTTCTGCCGTTCTATAAATTTCAGCAGTTCACGGATACGCCGCTTGCATTCGGATGCAAACATCCTCACTCACACAATAAGAAAGGGCTGTAACTGCCGAAGTGTATCACTCAGACAGCCACAGCCCTTTATTATTCACCATTCATTATTACTTGTTTTTGACCAATTCTTGAGCATAGCAATCAGCTCTGAAATAGACACA
>CACYDD010000321.1 GCA_902773065.1 uncultured Ruminococcus sp.
CTGTTTTGTAAAAAGAATTCATACAGCTTTAGTCTGTTTTTGAGTAACTGCTCCGCTTCTTGGGGACTCAGGGTGGTTTCGGTGCAGTTATAGCCCTGCCAGTTTTCAGTGTGCAGTTTGATGGGTAAGTCGTTGTCAAGAAGGGTGGCACGGTAGCTTTCCGTTGTTTTATAAAAATCCCCGCTTGGTGAACCGCTGAAAGAAGCAGGAAGTCTGATGCCGAAAAATTCAATTTCCTGTTTTTGTGCGGTATTTTCATTCAGTGTGATTTTATTGTAAGCTTTCGGCATGGTTAGCGTTACTGTTTTTGCGGTTTTTGCATACGCCTTTCCCTGACTGTCTGCAAACACATTGTTTCCGTTGGTATATTCCATAATGCCGCTTACCAGAAGCTGCCCTTTCCGCACGCCGTCTCCGACCTTGACAGCCGCCGTTCCGTTCTGAACTTCAATTCTTGTTACCGTACCGTCAGCATTTGCTTTTAAATTGCTGACGGTATCTTCTTGTTCGTTTTTGTTTTCATTTTCATTCCTTTTGTCACTGACCTGCTTGGAACTGATTTCCACAACGGCATTTGTTCCGAAAATATTAATGCTGATCCAGCTGATCCTGTCATCACTCAGTTTCAGCAATCTTTCGTATCTGCTGACATCTTCGGTTTTGTAGTAGATCCCCTCGTAAAAACCAAGCTCCCTCAGCTCACTGCGGATCTCATATTCGTTGATCCCTTTGGGTGCATTGATCTGTATGTTCCATATAAAGCCCGACAAGTAGGCACACATCGCCGCTCCGAGAACCAGTCCTGCTAAAAGCCCGAGACGGTATTTGTAGGTTTTGCAGAAATAGGGAAGTCCGTGTTCTTTTTCAATGGTATGTGTTGTACCCGATTTTTCTGCAAAGCGGATAATATTTTCTTTATCAGAAATTTTAGCGGTCGCTCTAAGTTTGTCTTTGCCGCCGTTCATGTTCCACAGATTGATACCGTTTCGGGAGGCAAGATTTAAAAATCGTTCGGGGAATTTTCCTTCTACCGTGAATTCATAATATCCGAACAGCCATCTGAAAAATAAGACAATAAGCATGATTCCCTCACATAATATATTCTATCGATAAAATAAAGCCTTCTATGATCAGACTGAATTCCGTCATACATCTTATATGCAGCCCTCTGCCTTTGAATGCTGTGATATATTTCCCCGTATTGATTTTGATGGATTCTTCGCTGTATTCCACAACGCCTTTGCAGCCCTCAAAAATCACTTCCGAATTGCCGCAGATGTTCATTCTGACATTCCCCATTTTTTCAGACAGCGAATGAAGATTCTGTTTATTCCGCCTTTGCTGTTCTTTCATGCGATCACCCCATAAAATTTTATGCCGCTATAAATATAAAAATCACTTGGTGCATATAAATTTAATGGTGATAATTATGTTTGCTGCATTGAATCTGAAAAAGTGTTTGCCTTTTTTTATTGCTGCTGTCTTTTTGTCGGTGCTGTTGTTTTTTCCGTCCGCTTGTGCTGACGGTATCACAAACGGTATCGTCTATTCCTGTAAAATCCTTGTGCCGTCCTTGTTTCCGTATATGGTGCTGTCATCGTTTATCATGTGTTCGGGTGCTTACGGAATGACAAGAGGGCGGCTGACTAAAGCTGTATTTCATCTTCCCGAATGCTGCACTGCTGCTGTTTTACTCAGCTTTGTCGGCGGTTTTCCCGTAGGTGCAAAATGTGTGCAGCTGTTATATCAGGAACAAAAAATAACCGCTGCTCAGGCACAAAGAATGTTGTGTTTTTGCGTATGCTCAGGCCCTGCTTTTCTGATTACGGCAATCGGTGCAGTCATGCTTAACAATATTGCTGTCGGGATCATACTGTATATTTCACAGCTTGCCTCCTGTATCATCATCGGTATTGCAGCGGGTATATTTTCAAGAGTCAAAAAGAGTGATAAAAATACAGAAACAGTGAAAAATAAAAATGTACATTCCGAAGAAAATAAGGGAATTGTTTCTTCTATTATTGAAGCTTCTCTTGACGGGGCAAATTCAATTATCGGTATGACAGCTCTGGTGCTGATATTTTCTCTTGTTGTCAGTGTTCTGAATGATTCGGGTGCAGTTGGCTTGCTTTGCACTGTTTTTGAAAAAATCGGTGTGAGCAGCAGAATCACCTCCACAGTCATTCCGATCATTCTGGAAGTGACGGGAGCTTGCGGCAATATCAAGGAAGCCGCCCTGCCTGTTTATTTTTACTCTTTGGCGGTAGGGTTCGGGGGACTGTGTGTTCATTTTCAGATTTTCGATATCATTCGTCATATTCCGATCAGAAGAAGCATATATTTATTATTCAGAGTGATCAATGCCGGTTTGTCAACGCTGATAACTTATTTGATATGTCTGTTTTATGCTCCCGATACAGATGTTTTTTCTGTGCTTGGGGGCAAAGAAGCGGATATCTCTTCGGTGTCCTTTGCAGGCAGTATTGCTCTGGTGGTTCTGTCGGTAGTATTTGTATTGTCATTTCACAGAAAGAACTATCAACGCAGAGCCTACGCCCCCGATTTGTGCCGGCGCGCCGCCGGTGTCAATTTGATACCCTTTGGTCGCTCAGAATGAGTATAGATAAGTTTATCGCCGCACTCCAAGCTTGAAAGGGGGAATAAACTAATCTATACCACTAATTATTAATTATTAATTATTCATTATTAATTATCTCAGGGGGAGGATTTTTATGTGTGGTATTGCAGGATGGTATGATAAAAATCTGAATTTGAAAGAGGCGGAACGGGTGCTGAATGTGATGTCGGCAACGATGGTGTGCAGAGGTCCTGATGACGGCGGTATTTACAGTGAAGAACATATTGCACTGATTCACCGACGGCTTGCCGTTATTGATGTGGAAAACGGCAGACAGCCCATGACAAAAACGGTTGGTAACAGGGTCTGCACGATTGTTTACAACGGAGAGCTTTATAACACTGCCGAGCTGAGAAATGAGTTGATTTCCTTCGGCTATTCCTTTTCTACGATGAGCGATACAGAAGTGTTACTGACTGCTTATATGCACTGGGGCGAGGACTGTGTTAACAGGCTGAACGGCATTTTTGCCTTTGCAGTGTGGGACAAAAGAAACAGAACAGTATTTATGGCACGTGACAGAATCGGTGTCAAGCCGTTTTTCTTTTATCGTTATGACAGCGGTCTGATTTTTGCTTCCGAGGTAAAGACACTGCTGAAAAATCCGTTTGTTTCTCCGCAAGTTGACGAGCAGGGACTGTCCGAGCTGTTTCTGATCGGTCCGGGCAGGACGTTAGGGCAGGGAATTTATAAAGGTGTGGAAGAACTTCTCCCGGGAGAAGCTGCCATTTTCGATGGTGAAAAGCTGTTCCGTCACAGATATTTTACGCTTACGGCACATGAGCATACTTCCGATACGGAAGAGAGTATCAAAGAAGTACGTGAATTGCTGATCGATTCTATTGAACGACAGCTGGTATCTGATGTGCCGCTTTGCTGTTTTTTGTCGGGAGGGCTTGATTCAAGCATTATTTCTTACACAGCCGCAAATTACAACAAGAGGAACAACCTGCCGCCGATCGATACCTATTCGATCGATTATACCGACAATGACAAATATTTTCAGAAAAGTCTTTTCCAGCCGACACCCGACAGTGAATTTATCGGAATCATGGTGGATGCCATAGGTTCGGCACACCACAGTGTAACGATAGATAATTATGACCTTTTCAAGGCACTGACAGCGGCGGTTGATGCAAGAGATTTTCCGGGAATGGTAGATGTTGATTCGTCGCTTCTGCTGTTCTGCGGCAAAATCAAAGAGGATTTTACAGTGGGTTTGTCGGGAGAATGTGCCGATGAACTGTTCGGCGGTTATCCGTGGTATCACAATAAGGAGATTCTGTTTGATGATAATTTCCCGTGGTCACGTTCTCTGGATGTACGCCGCTCCATTCTGAAAGACGGTTTTCTTCCGAAAGGCGAAGAATACGTTCGCCAGCGTTATCTTGATACCTGCCAAAACACTGAGAAACTTCCCTCAGACAGCAGACTTGAAGCAAGAATGAGGGAAATGTTCTCTCTGAATTTTCACTGGTTCATGCAGACACTGCTTGACAGGAAAGATCGTATGTCTATGTATAACGGTCTGGAAGTGAGAGTACCGTTTTGTGATTACCGCATTGTGGATTATGCCTACAATCTTCCATGGAGTATCAAAGCCCTTGGCGGAAGGGAAAAAGGAGTTGTGAGGGCGGCATTCAGAGGAATTTTGCCTGACAGTATTATTGACAGAAAGAAAAGCCCGTACCCGAAAACGCACAATCCGCTGTATTTCAGTCTGTGCGTGAATAAAGTCCGTGAAATTTTAGAGGACAGCAATTCTCCGCTTTCTGAAATTCTGGACAAAGAGGGAGTAGAGAGTATTATTGAACACCCCGAACAAATTGCTTCTCCGTGGTACGGTCAGCTGATGAGAGCACCGCAGATTCTGGCATATATTATTCAGCTTGATTACTGGTTCAGAAAAAACAATGTTATTATAAAATAGTATGCCGAAAAAACCTTTTTTGTGGCGCAGAGCCTGTTCACCCTATGACGATAAAACAGCGGTCGGATGTGCCATAGAAAAGCTGAAAAAATTATCCATTTTATCTTGTAATTAATCTATTTTTATGGTATGATTGAATAAAGTTGACGGAAAGCGTAAGCTTTGTGAAATTTGAAAGTGAAATAGGGAGCTGATACAAATGAAATGGAAAGAATTTCTGAAAAGGGCAGGTGTGATGA
>CACYDD010000322.1 GCA_902773065.1 uncultured Ruminococcus sp.
ATCTCCTGAACGATGATCCCCAGGAATCCGATTTCCGGCTGATCGATGATCGGCTGCTGCCAATGGGGTTTGATGTTGCAGCCATCCGTATTGACATTCAGTCCGCGAATGGCAAAAAACTTCCCGCTGTCATGCTCCAGATCACCGGAATCCCGGTCAAAGTGCCATCCTTTCATGGCGGAAAACTCTATTGGGTCAATGTCAACGCGAACGGCTTCGTTGCGGGACCTAAGCCAGAAAAGAATGTCTTCGATGGAGCCGGACGGACCAACCGAAGCCAGCGCGGAACGCATAAGCCTCAGGTTGTCTGATTGTTCTTCATATGACATAAGATGCACCCCCGTAAACAAGAGTTTTCATTTTGACAAGCGACAGGTGTTCAGCACGAATAGAGTTTGCTCATGACATACCCCATCCTGTCTATCATGTAAGACAGACCTTCCCGTCCCAGATCGGCGTAGAGAGGCAGACGCACCACCCGCGCCGCCAGATTTTCAGTCAGAGGAAGGTCTTCCGCTTTATAGCCCAGGGACAGCCCCATTGTTGAGGAATGCAGCGGTACATAACCGATATAGGCGGAAATATCCCACTCTTTCAGTCCGGCCAGGAAAGCCTGGCGATTTTTCGGACTGTCAAAGATCACGAAGAATGCGTGATTGTTCAGGATCGTCCCCGCCGGAGGACGCGGGACTTTGACGCAGCCTTTTTGAACAAACGGCTCAAAAAGCGTGGAATAGGCGTCAACGACTTTCCCTCTCAAAGCAGTGATTTCATCCATGGCCTCGAACTGGGCATACAGCATTGCCGCAAGAATATCGGACAGCAGGAAACTGGACCCCTTGGTCACCCAGCCGTATTTGCTCTTCACTCCGTCCAACACCAGACGGCGGTCCGTTCCCTTTTCCTGAATGAAATTCGCCTGAAGAATCCAATCGGGGTTGTTGACAGAGAGCAATCCGCCTTCACCGCAACCGAAATTCTTTGTTTCGTGGCAACTGAATGCGGCGATCGGAGTTCTTGCCCCGCTCCAATAACCTTGCGCGTCTTTGGAGTTGAGGGATTGTGCCGCGTCCACAAAAACCGTAAGGCCGTATTTTTCCGCGATAGGATTGATTCTCTCCAAATCGCAGGGAATGCCGGCATAATCAATAGGCAGTATCATCCTGGTACGGGGAGTAATCAGGGATTCGATCTGATCCGGGTCAATATTCATGGTATCGGGATTGATCTCGCAGAAAACAGGTTTTGCCCCCTGCATCACCACGGCATTTCCCGTTGAACTGAATGTATAGGACGGCAGGATTACCTCGTCGCCCGGCTTCAATCCGGCAAGGATACAGCCCATTTCAAGCGCATCGGTACCGGACGGAACCAGAAATACCTCCTTGAACCCGAATTTATCCTTGAGCAGATCCGCACATTTTTTACACCACTTGTGATTTCCGCATTGACCATCGGAACGCAGTGCGTCCAAAACATATTCTTCCGCCTGCGGAACATGGAACGGCTTGTTGAAGGGAATCCGGTATTTATTCATAATCTGCTTCCTCCGATTGTGCAATGTACCCAATCCCATTGCTTATGATATCGGGCCTGTTCAAACGACTGTAATCCATTCGAGGAACTCCTTATTTTGGAAAGAAATGATCGAAAGAGTAAACCGCTATGCCGAGAATAATAAGCAGATTGCCGCAAATGGCGCGCCAGGTGAACTTATCTTTGAACATGGCGATGGACAAGAGCAAAGCAAACGTATAGGATGAGGCATTGATAACCGCACCGAATTTATATGGTACGGCCGTAAACGCGTAAACATTCAAAAGCATCGTGGAGAAGAAAATCGCATAACCCGTTATGACTTTTATGTTCAAATAATTGCTTAACAGGTTCCGGTGCGGTTCATCCGCGCTTTTTTTAAGCAGCATTTGGGCAAAAGCAGCCAGAAACGCACTTAAGAACATGATCCCGACACAAATCGCCAGTTTCATTTTGCCGTCTCCGAATTGCCGAGGATCACGCCAGCGAAAATAATGGCGATCCCAAGCATGTTGCAAACAGATAAATGCTCCCCAAAGATCACAACGGCCGCCAGCTGTGTCCAGAACAAATAGGAACTCTTGTTTGCATATACGATCGCGATTTTCGATTTCTTTATGATGATCTGCCAGATGAAGGCATAGATGCCCAGCAGAAAGACCATCAGGCCCAGCAGAAGGATCAGCCGCCAGTTCGTCATGCTCCGGACGATGAAATCCGACAGAGACGAGGTGTCCGCCGGAAGCTGTTTTGCCGCAAGTTTGCTGCATATTGAAACGCAGCTGAAGAGCACAACTACCGGCTGAAGTTTTAATGTCGTTATGATTGCCTGATGGATCATTTGGATTCTTCGTTATTTTCAAAACCGATTTTTTCTTTAATGACATATTGCGGAGATTTGTTCAGGCAAATATAGATCCTTCCTATATACTCGCCGATCATCCCCAATATCAGGAGGACAAGCCCGTTCAGGATAAAAATGCTGACAATCGTGGAGCTGTACCCGGCCGCGATATCCGGTCGAACAAGTTTCCGTATCAGGAAAATGATGCCGAAAAGAAAGCCGAATGTGGAAACGATGAGCCCAAGGAATGTGGCTATTCGAAGCGGCAAGACGGAAAAAGCGGTAAGTCCGTTAATCCATAATGACAGCATTTTACGGAATGTGAAAGTTGTCCCTCCGGA
>CACYDD010000323.1 GCA_902773065.1 uncultured Ruminococcus sp.
GAGCAGATCATCAGCGACTGGGAAAGCTACAAGGGCAAGCCGCAGGAGCTTGAACTTCCGAGCGCACCGAAGCAGTTCCTCCACTATTTCAGAGAGGCAGACAGACCGCAGATCAAGAGTGAACGCAACCTTGAAAACGGCATGGCAGTTTCTGTCGGCAGACTCAGAGAGGACACACAGTACACTATCAAATTCGTTTGTATGTCTCACAACACCCTCAGAGGTGCCGCAGGCGGTGCAGTCCTCCTTGCCGAACTCCTTTGCGCAGAAGGCTACATTACTAATGCATAATGCATAATTCATAATGCATAATGAATAATGGCGGCTCGTTTTGAATGATAATGGAGAGAAAACAATGGATTATATTATTGATTTGCTTCCGATTTTTATACCGGCCGTTGTGATTGCAGCAATCATATATGCAGGTGTCTTTTTTGCATTGAAAAAACGCAGGGAAAAACCGAAGATCGGGATCATGTTTGCGGAGTATGTTCTGGTCGGCTGGGTGCTGATGTTTATCTATGTCACTCAGCTCAATAATAGTTTCGGTGGCGGCGGTTTTTTTTCGTATAACATTGTACCGTTTCGTATGTTTTATGTTGCCTATCACTATGGTTCGACCAATACCACTCTGATATGGCAGTATCTGCTGAATGTACTGATGGTCGTTCCGCTCGGTGTGCTGTTGCCAATCGTTTCTCCGAAAAAATTCCGTAAGTGGTATACCGTAACGGGTGCGGCTTTCGCAGCATCATTGGCAACCGAATTCGTGCAGCTTTTTACAGGACGCGGAACGGATATTGATGACCTGACAGCCAATACGATCGGCGGTCTGTGCGGATATGCACTTTTCCTGCTTGTATACAGTATCATACGCATTGTTTCGGGACACAAAGGAGAAGGCGGTCTTAAAAATATAGTGGCAGCCGTTCTGATATTTGCGGTTGTTGCTGTACCGTATGCTGTCGTTCCTGTTTTCGACAGTATGTCAAAATACGGCTTTGTTCAATATGATCATCCTCGCCCGGACGATTTTTCACTGCAAACCGAGATCAGTGATGAAGAAACGGTTTTGCCTGTATATCAATATCAGGAAACGGAATCGCTTGACAGTTTAAAGAAACGGCTTCTGAAATTGACAGGGTTTGAGGGAGAATTCAAGCAGGATGAAAATGGAGATTGGGTGCTGCAAAATCAGCAGTATTCGATTATTATCTTTTCTTACGGTTGCTGGTCTGTGAGCTATTTTCCTTTGCCGATCATGGAAGATCCGCTTGAGTACGCTTTTGATGCAGAAGGTGATTTCAGCTCATCCGAACAAAATGTACCCGATGAAGAGCCGCCTGATGAAGAAACGCTGGAAGCGTCAGCATGGGAAGCACTGGAGCGTTTCGGGTTCTCAAAAGATGATGTCGCTGTTTCAAAAGATATGACGGACTTTTTTAATGATGGTCATGGTTATCTGCAATTTGAACCCGTGAATCATGACGAAAAAAAGGCAATGGCAGGAAGTATTTCGGTTGAGATTGATCATGACGGAAAGCTTATATCGATCGACAATTACTTGGTCAGTGGTATGTTGGTTGAAAAAACCGAATGTATCTCCCAGCGTGAGGCACTTGGAATATCCAAAGATGTCGGAGGAGATGAATGGGGCGGAACTTGCACTGTCAAATCTGTTCATCTGGGATATACGCTCATTGAAGATACAGGCTATCTTGTGCCGTGCTGGATCTTCGAGGGCGAAGTATATGACAACACAGGAAAAGCTTACGAATGGGAACCATTTATCAGTGCAGTAAAATAAAATGATAAAACGATTCATCTTTCGTGAGAAAACGATAAACTAAAACATCTTAATAGAATTCGGAATGTGGCGGAGAAATTTGTGGGAATCAAAAACTCCACACTTCACTCTCCACACTCCACACTAAAATATGGGGGAGGATATTATGGCTGATCATATTTTTACAGGTTCAGGTGTTGCGATCGTAACTCCGATGAACAATGATGGCAGTGTTAATTATGAAGAATACGGCAGGCTGATCGATTTTCAGATCGAAAACGGTACAGATGCAATTATCACCTGCGGTACAACGGGAGAATCGGCTACCATGAGCGGTGAGGAACACTGCAAGGTGATTGAATACACCGTAAAAAAGGTAGATAAAAGAGTACCTGTGATCGCAGGTGCAGGCAGCAATGATACGGCTTTTGCAGCAGAGCTTTCCGTTGAAGCGGAAAAGCTTGGTGCGGATGCGATTCTTTCTGTGACACCTTATTATAACAAGACTTCACAAAGCGGACTGATCCGTCACTACAACTATATTGCTGATAAGGTAAATACACCTATCATTCTTTATAATGTTCCGTCAAGAACAGGCTGCAATATCAAGCCGGAAACATATGCGGAGCTTGCAAAACACCCGAACATCAGGGCAACAAAAGAAGCAAACGGAGATACTTGCGCATTGGTAAGAACGATGGCTCTTTGCGGAGATAACCTTGATGTTTACAGCGGTGAGGATGCACAGGCATACACCATTACTGCAATGGGCGGACTGGGTGTGATTTCCGTATTCGCCAATGTTTGCCCTCAGGAAAGCCATGACCTGATTCAGAAGGCTCTATACGGCGATTTCAAGGGAAGCTTTGAGCTCCAGAAAAAGTACATTGCACTGATGGATGCACTTTTCTCGGATGTCAATCCGATTCCGGTAAAGGCAGCACTGAATCTGATGGGCTTCAACTGCGGACCTTGCAGACTGCCGCTTGCACCGATGAGTGAAAGCGGACTGGAAGCACTGAAAAAGAGCCTTGCTTCCTACGGATTGATTAAATAATAAAGAAACCGAAACGGAGAATGTTAAAAATGACAGATATTATCTTATCAGGATGTTCGGGCAAGATGGGTGCAAGCATTATTGCTTGTGCTGCAGGCGGAACAGACTGTAAAATCGCGGCAGGCGTTGATATTATCGAGCCGCAGGGGGTGGATTTTGCTTTTGCAAAAAGCTTTGAGGAGCTTGAAGTAAAGGCTGATGCGATTGTTGATTTTTCAAACCCTGCTGTTCTGGATTCTCTGCTTGCGTACGCAAAAGAAAAAAAGCTCCCCTGTGTCATCTGCACAACAGGCTACAACGAGGAGCAGAAAGCAAAAATTCAGGAAGCTGCAAAAGAGATACCGGTTTTTTATTCTGGCAATATGTCTCTCGGAATCAACCTGATTATCGAGCTTGCGAAAAAGGCAGCGGCTGTATTCGGTGATAATTTTGATGTGGAAATTGTTGAGCAGCACCACAATCAGAAGCTGGATGCACCGAGTGGCACAGCTTTGATGATCGCCGACGCTGTTTCCGAGGTCAAGACAGATGCAGAATATGTTTATGACCGCCATGCCTACAGAAAAAAGCGTGACAAAAAAGAAATCGGAATCCATTCCGTCAGGGGCGGCAATATCGTAGGTGAACACGAAATTATTTTTGCCGGAACGGATGAAATTCTGAAAATCAGCCACAGTGCACGTTCCAAGAGTGTTTTTGCGGTAGGCGCACTGAATGCGGCTGCCTTCCTCAAAGGCAAAGAACCAGGAATGTACGATATGTCCGACCTGCTTGCTTCTAAGTAAATGGTTAAGGAGTGTGACTTTTATGAAGCCTGAAATTACAGTATACGAAGATGTTACCCTGATAACGCTGCAGAATATCCCTGCGGATATCAGCTTTATTGCCGAGGTATTTGACAAAATCGCCGGAATGGGCGTGGATGTTGATATGATCTCGCTGTCACCTGTTCAGGGAGAGAGAACTGCCCTGTCGTTTACGATCAAGGACGAGGATCTGGTAAAAATTCTCAGCTATACCTCAAAGCTTGATGACGGTTCTGTCAAATCGATCGTCAGCAGCGGCAACTGCAAAATTTCTGTGAATGATGATGCCATGGAAAACTGTCCGGGTGTTGCGGCAAAAGTATTTGCACTTGCTGCACAGGCAAAAACAGAGATCAGGCTTATCACAACAAGTGAATCACAGATCTCACTTCTTGTCACGAAGTCTGACTTCGATTCTGCCTATGCCAAGATTCAGGAAATTGCAGAATAATATTTATATTACTGAAATAACAAACGAGGAAAGTCTTAGCCAGCCTTCCTCGTTTTTTGTTATGATCAAGAAGTTGGAATTGATAAACATTCCTCATTCCTAATTCCTCATTTTTTATTCTTCTGTAAGGACCTGCGCCTCGCCTTTGTGCTTGTGGGGAATAGGGGTGTATTCAAAGCTGAGCATACAAGGGTCTTGCCCATGGGTAAGGAATGATCGGAGCAGATCAATTCCATGTTTGAGGAGAAAACCAGCCAGCGCGCCGACAATATACATCAGGATATCATCTGTGCAGGCAGCGGCAGTATTGAGAATATACTGCATTGCCTCAACCGCGATTCCGGCGGCTGCTGCAAAGATGGCAATGTGCCAGATTTTGAATTTCGGAACAAGTACGGTAAGGTAAAAAGCAATCGGCGCAAAAATAATGCAGTGCCATACGATATAGGCTTTTCCGCTTTTGTCCGTTCCATTCAGGCAGTCGGAGATACGGGCAAAGGGAATCCATACGATTTCTCTGTCACTTTGTTCTGCGGCTTGTGAAGGAATGATCAGTTTGAAGATGATGACAAGAATGTATATGATCAGAAAAGCTTTCATACTCAGTGTCATAAACTGCGCAAAGCTTCGCCGCTTTTCGTTATTGTCTCCGATACCACTGGAGATCAGCCGCATGATAACAGCAAACATAAACGGCACGACCCAAAGGAAAAACATACTGACAATGCTGTAATCGGATATTTCAGGAAAATAACTTCCTTCCGGAATATTGGTAATAAACTCTCTGGCTATATTGATACAAAGATTTAATGCCGTCATTGATGACATAGTCATCAATGATATTCCGATGGCTTCATATCGCTTGACAATAAAGAATAATACAGCAGTGATCGTCAGCGAAACAGTAAAAATAAATCCTTCACGCAGCGGATCAGTCTCAAACTGATTCAGTGCATCATTCGGAAGCAGAAAGAGCATCAGTCCTGCCGCAATGGAAATGAAATACTGACCGATACTCAGTTTCTGGCTTGGAAGAACATTCATAGGCTATTCCTCCTGAAATTAAGATAGTCTTCAAGTATAACGACAGCCGCAACGCTGTCAACAACAGCTTTTCGCTTTTTGCCTCTTGTGTTGTTCATATTGAGATATTCATAGGCGGTAACAGTTGTGCAGCGTTCGTCACGCAGTACAACCTGGAGCTGAGTCTTTTCGGAAAGCAGCTCCGAAAATGACCGCACATTTTTTGCGCTTTCGCCCTCGCTGCCGTCCATGTTTCTGGGCAGTCCGAGAACGATCTGTTCTGCTTTTTTCTCTTTTGCGATTTCTGCTATTTTTTCCGCAAGCATTTCCGCATGATATTCTTTGATCGTTCCGACAGGTGAGGCAACAATTTCGTTTTTATCACATACAGCAACGCCAGTTCTGGCTCTGCCGTAATCAACGGATAGTATGATCATAAAATCCCTCCGGATACCGGTTATATCATTTGTAGATGATCAATATAATTTTCCATGATAATTTCGGGCTTTTTGTTATCTTCGCATTTAACAACATTCACAGACATGTTTGTTCCCAGCGGCACATTGGCAATATTTTCAACGTCCCAGCCGTGAAGATAACACATCATACATTTAATGGCACAGCCGTGAGACACAATGCAGACGGTTTTGCCGACATTGTCTTTGATGATATCATCAAGAGCCGCTTTCACTCTGTCATAAACCTGCGGCATGGATTCTCCGTCGGGAGCAGCAAATATTTCAGGATGATGATGCCAGTTATCAAACTGTTCGGGATATTCCTTTTCAATATCGGTCAGAAATTTGCCTTCCCATTTGCCTGCATCGATTTCGGCAAGTCTGTCATCGGTGATAACAGGCATTTCATGATAAACATTGATACCATCAGTGCTTTTCTGCGCTCTTGTCAGGGAGCTGGTGTAAAACACATCGATTGGTTCGGCGGCAAGAAGCTCCGCTGTTACACCGATCTGTGCCCGACCTTGTGATGTAATATCGCTGTCGATTTTTCCCTGAAAAAATCTCTTTAAATTGCCCTCCGCCTGACAGTGGCGTAATAATATCAGTTTTGTCATACAGATTAAACCTTCACTGTCGCGGTCAGTTCCGTAACGGAAGCAATATCATGCGAATCCAGATAGCCGTGAAGTCCTTCGGAAATTTTGATCGGTGCATAGGGGTCTGTAAACAGGACTGTTCCGATTTGTATCGCATCTGCACCTGCCATGATCATTTCCACAGCATCCTGCCATGTGCTGATTCCGCCAAGACCGATTACGGGAATTTTGACGGCTTTTTTTACCTGATATACCATTCTCACAGCAACAGGGAATACAGCAGGACCGGACATACCACCGGTTACGTTTTTGATAATGGGTTTGCGTGTATTAATATCAATTCTCATTCCAGTCAGTGTATTGATTAGTGATACAGCATCCGCACCGGCACTTTCCGCTGCCTTTGCTACTGCCGCAATATCGGCAACATTGGGGGAGAGTTTGATGATGAGAGGTTTTGTGCAGTGCTTGCGGACAGCCTTTGTGATTTTTTCAACAGATTCAGGAGAAGTACCGAACTGTGCGCCGCCCTCTTTGACGTTCGGGCAGGAAATATTGAGCTCAATCATATCCACATCGGTATCGGAAAGAATTTCTGTGATCTTGCAGTAATCTTCTTCTGTACTTCCTGCGGCGTTGGCAATGACTACCGTATTCTGCTGTTTCAGCCACGGAAGCTCCACGTTGATAAAATGCTCTACACCGGGGTTCTGCAAGCCGACAGCATTCAACATTCCCATCGGTGTTTCCGCAATTCTTGGCGGTGGATTGCCGGGGCGTTCTTTCAGTGTTGTACCCTTGCATGAAATGCCTCCGAAAACAGACAGCGGATATAATTCTCCGTATTCATGTCCGAATCCTATTGTACCCGAAGCTGCTATGATCGGGTTATCAAAATGTACTCCTGCGATGTTAACACTTAAATCTGCCATTACCAGGCCACCTCCTCTGCCCTGAATACAGGACCGTTTTTGCAGACATGCTGATAGGTAGTACTGCCGTCTGCTTTTTTCACCCCTACAGCACAACCGAGACAGGCTCCCACACCGCACGCCATTCTCTGTTCGAGGGAAACAAAACATTCCTTTTGGTGCTGTTGTGCCATAGCTGCAATATTTTTCAGCATGGGTGTCGGACCGCAGGCACAGATCATATCTGCATTATCAATCATTTCTTCCAGCGGCTGAGTCACAAAACCGTGGATACCATAACTTCCGTTATCCGTAGTTTCTATGAGTTTACAGCCGATTTTTTTGAAATCCTCCGTAAGGATAACAGCACTTTTATCACGGAAACCATTGATCACAACGGAGTTTTTACCTGCCGATTTTGCACTGTAAAGCATAGGGGGAACACCGATTCCGCCGCCAACAAAGATAATTTTCTTATCGGTGGGGATATCAAATCCTTTTCCGAGCGGACAGATCATATTGATCGTGTCACCGACTTCCGTTCCGGCAAGAATCTTTGTGCCTTCCCCTCGTACTTCAAATACAAGACGGATCATATCGCCCTCCACATCACATATTGAAATAGGGCGGCGTAAGGTTTTGCCGGGAACAAGCAGATGAGCAAACTGTCCCGGTTTTGTAATTTCCGCCAGTTCTGCATTTTGCAGGCGAAAATCATATATGGTCGGTGTAAGCTGTGTTTTAGCAACAAGCTTACAATCCTGAGCATCAAATTTCATAAACTTCATTCCTTTCAGTCAAGGTGTATACTATCTATTATTATAACATATCAACCGTACATCTGAAAAGTAGAAAATGAAATTTTATTTTAAAAATCCAAACATGGCTGCAATCATCATATGCCCCGAAATTTATACGCAGGATAAATTTCGGGGCATATGATCGGCACAGCAATACCGGATTCGGAGTAACTGTGCTTTTTTAAGTTTTCATTGAGATGTTTATTTCCAGATAGTAAAACCGATATTACTCAGACGCATACCATACTTTTTGTAAAGCAGGCTGTCCCATTCGATCATGGCAGTTTTCAGCTGCTCATTGGCAAGAGAAGCCCCCTTTGCCTGAATATCCTGTGAAATCGTACTATTATCCATTTCATAAAGGATGTAGGGGAGAGTCGTATTTTTGGAATACTTAGCAGCGTTGACCTGAGAGGTATAGGCTACTAACCGTGACTTTGACGTTTCTTCTTTTTCATTCCACAGAAACATCGGTTTGATTGTGTAGGTGTTGTTGAAATCAAGCTCTACTGCTGTCATATACAAATTATTGTTGTCTTTCGATTCAAACATATAAGACATAGTAATGGAATCTTTTTCTTGGTTATACTGAATGGTTGCCATATATGCACCGTCATCACCGCTTGGAATATTGTAGCCGCCTGTTGTGGAAGAGCTTGTCTGAGAAATATTGGTGCTTGTTACATAAGGATAACCGGAGCTGTAAGTCTGGTCTGATTTACTTTTCATTTTATCGATCAGCTTGACAAAATTGCTGTATTTTCTTACAGTAATCTGGCACTTTGTCATTTTGCCGTTGAAGGTTTTAACAGTAATCGTCGCTTTTCCGGCTTTGAGTGCTTTGAATTTACAGGTAGCTCCGCTTGTTTGAGTAATTTTAACAATATTGCTGTTTGAGGAAGTAAAAGAGTATTTATTGCAGGCTTCTGCTGAATTTGAAATATTTGCCTTTAGCGTACCTGTCTGATTCGGGCTGATATAGATCGAACTCTGGTCGAGAAGTACGAATGACGGGGGAGCTTTCACGCTGACGGTGCATTTTGCAGTTTTGCCGTTATAAGTCTTAGCTGTAATTACTGCTGTACCCGCTCGTTTTGCAGTGAGTTTTCCGCCGCTGCCGACCTGCACGACATTTTTATTGCTGGAGGTGTATGTTACTCTGTAAGATGCTGTGCCGCTCGGGACTGATCTTGACAGGGTATAGGTTTCACCTGCACCGAGTTTCAGGCTTGATTTGCTGAGAGTGATTTTGGTTGGTGCTTTTTTTACTGTGATTTTACAGGTCGTTTTTTTACCGTTATAGGTTTTGGCGGTAATGGTGGCAGTGCCTGTCTTTTTTGCGGTGACCAGTCCGCTTGCATTCACTGTTGCAACGCTTTTGTTGCTTGAAGAATATGTAACTTTATTGGAGGCAGCTCCGCTTGAAAGTGATTTTGTCAGCGTATAGGTTTCTTTTACCCCCAAAGTCATGCTTGTTTTGCTAAGTGTAATTTTTGTCGGAGCTTTTTTGACAGTGATTTTGCAGCTTGCCGTTTTACCACTTGCGGTTTTGACTTTGATGACAGCAGTGCCGGTGTTTTTTGCAATGACTTTTCCGTTTTTGACAGTGGCAACTTTACTGTTGGAAGTTGACCATTTAAAGCCTTTGGCAGCATTGGAAGGAGTAACGGTTGCTTTGAGTGTGAAATTTTCGCCTTTTCCGAGGGTAAGCGAACTCTTGTTCAGTTTGACTTTTTTGGCTGCTGCTGCCGCATTGACCGCGATGGCAGTGTCGGTGACCTGAGGAAGAACATAAGCACTTGTACCACCGAGGATCACGGCTGCCATGTTGAAAGCAGCAGCTTTTCGGAAGAATGATTTGTATTTTGCCGGAATCATAAATATTACCTCCTGTGATAAATATCTGTATATAAAATTATAAATCCGTAATTATCTTTTTGTCAATAATATATTAAAGGATTGTGAAAAGAATACTATAAATTCTTCTGAAATCCCAGTGACTTTTTCAAAAAGGCGATCAACCGGGTGCGGTACTCACCGAGCATAATATTTTCTTCTGTTTTGTCATATATGTTGTTTCCTTTATCAACAAAGTAGGTCATGGTATTTCTGTTGAGAGAAAGGGAATCCAGCGGCCAGCCCTCGTGACGTTTTTCGGAGGGTTGACTTATCATATAAAATGCACTTGCCTTGACAGCCTCGCTGTTTTCCATATAGGAATATATTTTACCTTTGCGGTATACGGCAATACCGTCAAGATAAAAGGCGGAAACTTTATCACCAAGTGAATGGATCAGTTCGGAATAGTATGTGATCATTTCTTCGTCATTCAAGCGTTTGCCGCCTCCCGGTGTGCGGATCTTCAGTCCGGGCTGTTTGCTGTCGTCAAGCGGCAGTTCTTCAAAGTACAGTCCCGAATCATTGCATATGACAGTATCAAAGAATTTTCCGTAAAACCTTGCTTTGATCACAGCATTTTCTTCGGGCGTATTTCCTGCTTCTTCAGGTTCGTCAGTAATTCCCAGCTCGTGAAGTGTGCAGAATTCTACATCGTATCCACGCAGAAATTCTGCAAATCGTTTTACCTTTGACGGGTTGGTTGTGCCTATCAGAATTTTCATGTCAACACCTGCTTTTTATTGATTTTTTCCGAAACAGGAAGCCCCTGTCTGATACAGGGGCTTCCTTAAAATTATGAATATTTTGCAAAGCCGATCTGTTTCAGATTCATACCGTAATTTTTCTGAAGAAGCTGATTCCATGTTTTGATGGCTTTTGAAAGATATGTTTTTGCATAAGTGGTTGTGAGAGCTTTTTCACTTTTTGTCACATTCTTTTTTCCTCTGTCTGAAAGTCTGTAGGTCAGTTTTGTGCTGCTTGTATATTCTTTTACATTGAAATCTGACCTCACAATAATGGCAGAGTCTAACGCACGGTCACTGTTGCTGACTCGACCGAATGCAACCTTGGCAGTATTGGAGTTGTTCAGATCCAACTGCATTGCCATGACATAGATTTTTTTGTTTTTAGTGTCATTATTCATGTAAATCATTTCAAGTTTATCTGTTGACCTGTTATAAGCAATACTTGTGATCAGACCCGAATCCTCCAACATAAGAACATCAAGGTAAGAGCCGGTTGTGGTTTTGGTAGTTTTGCCGTTTTTGGTCAGCAGGGTGGGGTTTTTCGGTTTTGTACCGATTGTGGCAAGCATTTTTTCTGTCAGCTTTACAACATTGTTATATTTTCGTACCACGACTTTACATTGTGCGGTTTTATTGTTATAGGTTCTGACAGTAATATAGGAGATTCCCACTTTCAGAGCTTTAAAGGTAGCCGAACCGCTGGATTTTGTCATCTTGATAACGCTGTCATTAAAATTAGCATAGATTCTTTTCTGGCTGTATTGTCCTGTTTTGAATACAGCGTTGATGGTTTTTGTCTGTCCGGGGTAGAGATAGACTGTTTTGGGACTGAAGCTTACCTTGGTAGGAGCTGCTTTGACAGTGACCTTACATTTAGCCGTTTTTCCGTTGTATGTTTTGACAGTGATGGTGACAGTTCCCTTTTTTTTGGCCGTGACCTTTCCGCCGGCATTCACTGTAGCGATCTTGCCATCGCTGGAAGTATAAAAAATTTTATTGGACGCTGTTGCGGAAGGAAGAGTATGTTTCAAGGTAAAGGTTTCTTTTACACCGAGTGTTATACTTGTTTTGTTCAGAGTGACTTTGGAAGGAGCTTTTTTAACAGTCACTTTGCATTTGGCAGTTTTGCCGTTATAGGTTTTTGCAGTAATGGTTAGTGTTCCTGTTTTCTTTGCGGTGATCTTTCCGGACGCGGTCACGGTTGCGACTTTTTTGTTGCTGGAGGAAAAGCTCATTTTGTTGGAAGCTGTTTTGCTTGGCAGTGATTTTTTCAGTGTGTAGGTCTCTTTGACACCGAGGGTCAGGCTTGATTTATTGAGCCCCAGCTTTGACGGCGGATTTTTTACAGTGACTTTGCATTTTGCCGTTTTTCCGCTTAATGTCTTTACAGTTATTATCGCTTTTCCGACGCTTTTGGCTTTGATTTTTCCTTTGGATACCGTTGCCACCTTGCTGTTGGAGGTAGACCATCGCAAGGTTTTGGAGGCATTGGAAGGGGAGAGGGAAGCTGTCAGTGTAAAGGTTTCATTTTTTCCAAGCGACAAAGAGGTTTTGCTGAGCTTTACGCTTTTGGCAGCCACTGCTGCTTCGGCAGTGATCGATGTATCATTTGTCTGCGGCAGCACAAAAGCACCGACACCTCCCAGAACAAGTGCCGCCACACCAAAGACAGCCGCCTTGCGGATGAGGGATTTTGTTTTTGCAAAATTCATAAATATTACTCCTGTTGTTTTTTATATTTGTAACATATCTATTATAACCTGAAACCATATGAAATGTCAAATACGAAAGTTAAAATTCAAACAGCGTGTGCAGGAAAGTTACTTGCACACGCTTTCTGTTTGGGAAATATTTAATAAAATCCTGTAAACTGAGTTATTTCTTCACTGTGATCTTGCACTTAGCGGTTTTGCCATTGGTGGTTTTTGCAGTAATTGTCACTGTGCCTGCTTTTTTGGCGGTGACTTTGCCGTTTTTCACCGTTGCAATTTTGCTGTTGGAGGTTTTCCATGTTACCTTTTTGCTTGTAACATATTTTGCCGGGCTAACGGTTGCTTTCAAAGTCAGGGTCTTTTTGACTTTGAGTGTTGCTTTTGTTTTGTTCAGCTTTACCTTTGTCGGCGGTGTTTTTACGGTTACTTTGCATTTTGCGGTTTTGCCGTTGGTGGTTTTAACCGTAATGGTTGCCGTGCCGGCTTTCTTTGCGGTGACCTTTCCGCTGGAGCTTACCGTTGCCACGCTCTTGTTGCTGGTTGACCATGTTACTTTTTTGTTTTTGGCATAAGTCGGCAGAACTGTTGCTTTTATAGTTGCGGATTTGCCTTTTGTAAGGGTCAGGGATGTTTTGTTGAGTTTCACGCCTGTGGCAGGTCCGTATACAGTTACGGAGCATTTTGCGGTTTTGCCGTCATAGGTAGTTGCTGTAATGGTAGCAATGCCTGCTTTTTTCGCTGTGATTTTTCCTGCACTTGTCACAGAAGCTACACTCGAATCAGAGCTTTTCCATGTCAGGTCACTTACTGTTACATTTGAGGGCTTGATTGTTGCTTTCAGCGTATAGGTTTCG
Organism: uncultured Ruminococcus sp.; assembly: GCA_902773065.1. Classification (GTDB taxonomy): domain Bacteria; phylum Bacillota; class Clostridia; order Oscillospirales; family Acutalibacteraceae; genus UBA1213. The sequence continues at coordinate 13,103 of CACYDD010000323.1, forward strand.
TTTACATTCATTGCTACACCCGATGTATTGAACACAACACCTGTTGCACCAATCAAGGCTTTGAAGGGGATATCGTTGTTGTTTGCGAATTTGTCAGCGGTTGAGTTTTTCTTACCGTAAATCACAAGATTCGGACAAGTAAATACACCTCCAAAAAGACTATAATAATTTTTAAAAGCATCATCATCAATGGATGTTACAGATTCGGGAATAACTAATTTCTTGAGTTCCTTACAGTTTCCAAATGCAAAATTACCAATTTTTGTTACTTTACTTGGAATTGTAATTTCTGTCAAAGAAGGACAATTAAGAAATGTAGCACCGTCTATTTCAGTAAGCGAATTTGACAGACTTACATTTTTTAACGATGTACAATCCTGAAAACATTCCGCTCCAATATAGGTTACACTATTTGGTATTTTTATCGTACTGAGGTTTGAACAACCCAAAAAAGTATGCCTATCAATTGATGTGACACTGTTCGGAATTGTTACAGAAGTGAGACTTGTACATTTCTCAAAAGCTCCAGCAGCACCAGACACCCACGAAATATAACCGTTAATTTTAGTTACTGTATTAGGGATTGTTACTTTTTTTAAATTAGAACACTCATAAAACATAGCAATCGGAATCTGTTTCCATCCGGAAGGAATGGAGAATGATGTTAGCGAAGTACATCCTTTAAACATATAATTGCCATAATCTTTAACTTTTTTAGAAAGTGTAACACTTGACAGAGATGTACAACCATCAAATACATTATTTTCTATTGTAATAACACTGTCTGTCATTGTTACTTTTGTCAGATTGGTGTAATCTTGAAAAGCATATCTGCTGATTGTATTTACACCATTCGGAATAGAAATACTTTTGATTAAAGTATTATTTTTACCAAGACTATCAATCTCTACAACTTGTTCACCAAAAATTTTTGCAGGAATGATAACATTCGCAGATGTACCTTTGTAGCCTGTAATTGCAAGACCGCCGCCATTTACTTCTTTAAGTATAGAAATCCCTTTCGGAATTTGCTGCCTGAACCTCAATTCCTGTGCTGTCCGAAACCTGAGGCAGAACCGTGACTGCACCGCCTGCGAGCATGACTGATGCAAGGGCAAGAGAAGCAAATTTTTTGAAAAAACTTTGTTTTACCTTTTTCATATTGAACCTCCGAATTGTATTAAATTACAGAATTTAACATAAAATAATCCTGTAATTTATATTATATGAACTGTTTGTTCATTTGTCAGGGAAGTTATTTATCATTTTATGAAATAATATATCATTTTTTACTTCAATATTATATCATTTTATGAAATGATGGTGCATATTATAATGAATTTATACATAACATTACATCGAGGTAACAATACAATGAAAAAAGAAATTAATGTCGTACTTGGAGAACGTATCAAAATTTTAAGAAAACAGAAAGGTTACACAAGAGAAGCATTTGCCGAAAAGCTTTCGGTGAGTACAAGATTTCTTGCGACAGTTGAAGGTGGGGAAGCAGGCGTGTCCATCTCCACGCTGAAAAATATTGCCCTGCTCCTTGATACCTCTGCTGATTATCTCCTTGGTCTGCGTGACGAAATAGATGAGGAATTCTACAGGCAGTCCGCCGTTACCAAAATTTACAACATGGACAAAAAACACCTGATGAATGTCAACAAGATTCTTGACTCTATCGATGATATCATAAAAACAGAATCAGCGTGAACAAACCCGGCTGCTCACGCTGATTGATTTTTTCATATTCTATTGACAAAATCCACTTTTCAGTATATAATAAAAATACAAGGTGACTTCCCAGTAGCGGCAGTCCCTTCGCATAATTGTTACTTAAAGAAAGTAACCGTTCTGTTTGGAGTCAGGCGGTTATTTCTTTTTGTTTGAGTCTCTTACTAAAACACAAGTGCTTATAACTGAAACCTATAGATCGGTATAAACAGATCCATAAAATACATCAAAAATAGCTCTTGACAGTGTTTCTGCGCAGTGCTATAATACATTATGCAAATAAAATGAAAACTTATCCGGAGTGACTGAGGGAACAGGCCCTGTGACGTCCGACAACCTACCCTTTCGGGCAAGGTGCCAAATCCTGCGGTCTGACCGAAAGATGAGCAGAAATGATAAAGCCGTCCGGTCTGTCGGACGGCTTTTTTGACGGATAACGAAAAAGAAAGGAAATGTAAAGCTATGGCGAAATTTTTATTTACTTCCGAGTCGGTAACTGAGGGTCATCCCGATAAGGTGTGCGACCGCATCTCCGATGCGATCCTTGATACGATCCTCGAACAGGATCCTCAGGCTCATGTTGCCTGCGAAGTAACCGCAACAACAGGTCTGATCCATGTAATGGGCGAAATCACCACAAGCTGCTATGCAGATATCGATAAGATTGCAAGAGATGCGATCAATGATATCGGCTATGACAGACCCGAATGCGGTTTCAACGGCAATACCTGCGCTGTGATCTCTTCTATCGATTCACAGTCTCCCGATATTTCAATCGGTGTCAATTCCTCCTATGAATACCGAGGCGGGGAAGAGGATCAGCTCAATCTGATCGGTGCAGGAGATCAGGGTATCATGTTCGGCTATGCCTGCGATGAAACACCCGAACTGATGCCGCTGCCGATCTCTCTGGCACATAAACTTGCAAAACGTCTTACCGATGTGCGCAAGGACGGAACGCTTTCCTACCTTCGCCCTGACGGAAAAACACAGGTCACTGTCGAATATGATGACGGAAAACCGGTAAGAATCGATACAGTTTTAATTTCTACACAGCACGCTGAAGAAGTCACCACGGATACGATCAGGGAAGATTTGAAGAAATATGTGATCACCCCGATCATTCCTTCTGAGCTGATTGACGAAAATACCAGAGTGCTTGTCAACCCTACAGGAAGATTTGTTTACGGAGGTCCTGCTGCTGATACAGGTCTTACAGGCAGAAAGATCATTGTCGATACCTACGGCGGATATTCCCGTCACGGCGGCGGTGCTTTTTCAGGAAAAGATCCGACAAAGGTGGACAGAAGTGCTGCTTATGCGGCAAGATGGGCAGCTAAAAATATTGTTGCCGCAGGTCTTGCAAAAAAATGCGAGATTCAGCTTTCCTATGCCATCGGTGTAGCAAAACCTGTCTCCGTTATGGTTGATACTTTCCATACAGGTACAGTCAGCGATGAAATTCTGTCAAAGGCTGTTGAAAAGGTTTTCGACCTCAGACCTGCTGCAATTATCAGGGATCTTAACCTGAAAAAACCGATTTACCGCAAACTTTCCGCTTACGGACATATGGGCAGAGAAGACCTTGGGGTATCTTGGGAGAAAACGAATAAAACAGAAGAATTACTAAATGCTGTAAAAGAATAAAAACCAAAAAGCACTGCCGGATGTCTTGATTATTTAAGAAAAATCCGGCAGTGTTAGTGTTTTTGGGTATTGACAATATAATTTATCACATTAATTGATAGTTTTTGCAAAAAATGTATTGCAAATTACCTTAAAATAATGTAAAATAGTATTATGCACGGATATGTATGTTATATCGTATGATTTTGGTAAGGAGGTGCAAGTGTGGATACTGTTGATTACAAAAATCTTCCGGATTCTCTCGAGGCGGAGGAACTCGAGGTTTATTTTAATGAATTTCTGAGAATTTACGCCGATAAGCCGAAGGATATCGATGCCTTGAACCAGTTATATGAGCTTGCTTACCGCCAGTGGGATACTTACGAAAATATCGCACCTGAAATTGCTTCCCGTCTGGAAGAATATATCATGAGTGCGATCAATTTCAATTCATATGATATTACAGATATCGTTATCAGTATTGTGGAAAATCTGTCGCTGAAAAATGTATTTAATTATATTATCGAAAGCAAAGAGGAAATTGTTAACCTTTCTATCATAAAGCTGATCGATGAGGCAGAAGAGGAGTATGCCGATACTATCGATGATCCGTACAGCGATATTGATGACTGGTTCTGATTCTAAAAAAATTTTAAAAAAATTTTAAAAAAACGCTTGACAAATGATAAAAGCTGTAGTATAATTAATATCGTTCTCAGGAAAGAGACAACTAAATATTGCGGAATTGTGTAACGGTAGCACGACAGACTCTGACTCTGTTTGTTGGGGTTCGAATCCCTATTCCGCAGCCATCGTTAAGCCTTGACTGTGTTCAAGGCTTAATTTAAGACGAGGTGTAGCTCAGCTTGGTGGAGCGCTACGTTCGGGACGTAGAGGCCGCA
>CACYDD010000324.1 GCA_902773065.1 uncultured Ruminococcus sp.
TAAAGAAATCATCAGGGACTGGTATAACGGTTATCGTTTTGGCAGTAAGGATATTTATTGTCCGTGGGATGTGCTGAACTATGTGTCAGATTTGCAGGGGACAGCAGGTCTTGCGCCGAAAAATTACTGGTCGAATACAAGCAGTAATGAAATTATAAGGCAGTATCTTGACAGTAATTTAAATCTGAATGCACAGATGGAAGCACTTTTGCGCGGAGAATACATCACAACAGATTTAAGTGAAGATGTGACATATCGTGATCTGACTGATTCTGCGATCAATTTTTGGTCGATTCTTTATGCAACAGGATATCTTACTACTGTGCCTGATGATAAGCCTTTTGATATCACAAAAGTATATCAATCAGGTAAGCCTTTTGAGCTGCCCAGGCCAAAATTAAGACTGGTCAATAATGAGATCAAAGATTTGTTTGCAAAAACGATCGCAAAGTGGTTTACCGAAACGGTCATCAAGGATAATCGCAATGCATTATTTGAAGCTTTATGGAAAGGAGACGATGCCACGCTGTCCAAGATTATCAGCAGATATTTGCGCAGGACAATCAGTTATTATGATTACAGCGAAAACTTTTATCATTCTTTTTTAGCAGGGCTGCTTTCTGGCATGAAAGGAATCAGCGTAGAATCTAACCGTGAATCAGGTGAAGGCAGAGCAGATATTATTATCAGAAATGAGTACAGCAGCAAAGCGGCTGTGTTAGAGCTTAAAGTTGTCAAAAGTCTTTCTGATGTTCAGGAAATGTGCGATAGAGCTTTGGAGCAGATTGATGAAAAAGGATATGTGCGATCGTTGGTTGAAGAGGAAGGGTTCGATGTTCTGAAATACGGAATTGTATTTTTTAAGAAAAGATGTTTTATAAAAAAAGGATAAAAATATGATTCTGTCTGTTTGGAAATATCAATTCCGGACAGACAGAATTTTTATGATATAGGAAAAAGTATCATTTTAGCAAGATTTAATTCAATAAAATAAAAAACAGCTGTCATTGCAACAGCTGTTTCCTTGATCAATTTTCTTCAAAGTGACATTCGATCGGTTCGGGAATTTCGCCGACAACATCTTTCGGATCGATTCCTTTTCTTTCATAGTAATCGCTTACGGCTGCTTTGATTGCCTGTTCTGCGAGTACCGAGCAATGTACTTTTACCGGCGGAAGTCCGTCAAGAGCTTCCATAACGGCTTTGTTGGTCAGCTGGAGAGCCTCTTCAATCGTGTGACCCTTTACAAGCTCTGTAGCCATTGAGCTTGTAGCGATCGCTGCACCGCAGCCGAAGGTCTTGAAGCTGACATCGGTAATGACATCGTCATCAACCTTAATGTACATTTTCATGATATCGCCGCATTTGGGATTACCAACCTCACCGACACCGTCTGCATTTTCCATTTCACCGACATTTCTCGGATTTGCGAAATGATCCATTACCTTTTCACTGTATGCCATAATTATCACCCTTAGTTTTCATATTATATCAATTATTATTTATTTTCGCTGACGATCTTCTCCCAGAGCGGAGACATTGATCTGAGTTTTTCAACGATGGGGGGGAGTACTTCAAGGATATAGTCGATATCCTCTTCTGTATTTTCCGTGCTGAAAGTCAGTCTTAACGAACCATGCGCAATTTCATGCGGCAGACCGATAGACAGAAGAACATGGCTCGGGTCAAGAGAACCTGATGTGCAGGCAGAACCTGACGAAGAAGAAATACCTTTCAGATCAAGACTCAGCAGCAAAGATTCACCCTCAATACCCTCAAAGCACATATTGACATTGCCCGGGAGTCTGCTTTTTCTGTCGCCATTAACTCTTGAACGGTCGATTTTCAGAAGGTTGTCAATCAGTCTGTCACGCATTTTTTCAAGGCGTTTGTTTCGCTCTTCCATTACCTCAGCGGATTCTTTCAGAGCCTCTGCCATTCCTACAAGACCGGCAGTATTTTCTGTACCTGCTCTGAAACCTCTTTCCTGCGCGCCGCCGTGAACGAGGTTAGGGAGACGTATCCCTTTGCGTACATAAAGTGCACCAACACCTTTCGGACCGTGGAATTTATGACTTGACATGGAAAGCATATCCACACCGAGATCTTTAATATCAACAGAAACCGTTCCCACAGCCTGAACAGCATCCGTATGGAAAAGGATTCCATGCTTTTTGGCAATCGACGCCAGCTCCTTGATCGGCTGAATCGTGCCGATTTCGTTATTGGCAAACATGATCGTGATCAAAGCAGTATCCTCTCTGATTGCTGCTTCCAGTTCTTCGGGACGAACCAGACCATCCTCATGTACATCAAGAAGTGTCACTTCATAGCCGTGCTTTTCAAGATATTCCAGCGTATGAAGTACTGCATGATGTTCAAATTTAGATGAAATAATATGCTTTTTGCCTTTTTTTGCTCCCAGCTCAGCAGCACCCTTGATTGCCCAGTTGTCGGCCTCACTGCCGCCCGAAAGGAAGTAAATTTCGCTTGGCTGCACATTCAGAACTTCCGCAACTGTTTCTCTTGCGGCATCAACGCCTTTTTTTGCTTTGCCGCCTTCGCTGTAAAGACTTGAAGCGTTGCCGAATACTTCTGTCAGATACGGCTTCATTGCTTCAAACGCTCTTTCGCTAAGCTTTGTTGTAGCGGCATTATCCGCATAAACCTTTTTTATCATTGAAATAACCCTCGATTCTGAAATAAAATAAGGGAGAATAAGTAAATTTGTATAATATGCTTGATTTTCCCAACGTATATATGATACATCATTCATTTTAAGAAATCAATAGTTTTCGGGGAATTCATACTAAAATAGTATGATATATAAAAAATAAATTTTCAATTTGTTAATTTTACACAAATTATCGGTGTAGATTAGTACATATTTGTATTGACTTCAAAGAACATTACTCCACACTCCATACTCCAAACTCATTTGTACTTTTCTGCGGCGGCAACGGCAAGACGGTCGCAGCGTTCGTTTTCAGGATGACCATTGTGACCACGTACCCAGATGATTTCAACATCATGTATTTTTAAAAGCCTAAGGAGTTCTTCCCAGAGTTCGGGATTTTTAGCCTTGGTTTTGTCGGATTTGATCCAGTTGTTTTTCTGCCATTTTGCCGCCCAGCCTTTGTTGATGCCATTGCACACATACTGTGAGTCGCTTGTCAGTGTTACCTTGCAGGGCTCTTTGAGTGCTTTCAAACCTTCGATCACTGCCATCATTTCCATACGGTTGTTGGTTGTCATGGCTTCTCCTCCCGAAAGCTCTTTTTCATGGCCGTTAAAACGCAAAATCGTTCCCCAGCCGCCCGGTCCGGGATTGCCTTTACAGGCACCGTCAGTAAAAATTTCAACCTTCTTCAATATTATACCCCTTTCTGTGTAAAATAATTATACAGCAATATGTTCATTATACATAAAAATAACTGAACATTCAATATCATAATCATAATAATTTTAATTCTTTGCATAAACATACAAGGAATATCATTTAAATACTATTGACATAATGATTCAGTAAGAGTAAAATAAACTATATAGTTGTGTTCGGAAATTATGAATATGGAATGTTGGTAAAATTACATAATTAAAAATTTAAAGTAACGGAGGTAATTAAGTGATATCGGATTTTAACAAAAAAAACAATCAGAAACGAAAGGGGCAGAATATCAGAAAGGTAAGGTACGGGAAGCCTACCCAGTCAAAAAGAAAGCGGCCTTCACCGCTTGAAACGGCAAAATTGTTTGATAGGATATCGGCACCCCAGAAGCTCTCGGATCAGCAGCTCGGAAGCGGAGAAATGATTTCGGCTGACAGTCTGGTAAATGGTTCGGCGCGTTCGTTTTCAAAAAATGAAAACGATTATTCTTCCAGTTATACAAGAAGAAGTGATTATCAGCCGAAAAAATCAAATTATCAGAAAAGTGAATCAACAGTAAAGATCACATTTCTTGGAGGACTGAACGAGATCGGTAAGAACATCACACTGTTTGAATGTGATGATGATATGTTCCTGCTTGACTGCGGCATGGCCTTTCCGGACGGTGATATGCTCGGAGTCGATCTGGTGATCCCTGATTTTACCTATCTTGAAAGAAACAAGGATAAGATCAAGGGCGTTGTGCTGACCCATGGTCATGAGGATCATATCGGTGCAATACCTTATCTCCTCAAAAAAATGAATATTCCGATCTACGGAACGGCACTGACATTGGGTCTTGTGGAAAGTAAACTGAAAGAACACAATCTTCGCAGCAAGGCAAAGCTGAATGTGGTGAAGGCAGGTCAGCGGATCAAACTCGGCAGAATTGCGATCGAGTTTATCCATGTCAATCATTCCATTCCTGATTCGGTCGGTCTTGCAATTCATACCAGTGCAGGTACGATCGTTCATACCGGTGACTTCAAGATAGACTGTACACCGACAACGGGCGGTATGATCGATCTTTCGAGATTTGCCGAGCTTGGTAAGCAGGGCGTGCTTGCATTGATGGCGGATTCTACCAATGCTGAACGTCCCGGCTATACCATGACGGAACAGAAAATTGGACACACATTTGATATGCTGTTTAAAGAAGCAGAAAACAGCAGAATTATCATTGCAACATTTGCTTCTAATCTCGGAAGAATCCAGCAGATTTTGAACTGTGCGCAGAAATACGGCCGAAAGGTTGCTTTTTCGGGACGTTCGATGATCAACAATATGACGATTGCTTCTGAACTTGGCTATGTAGATGTGCCTGACGGTCTTGTCATTGATATTGATATGCTCGGACAGTATACGAAGGATCAGGTAGTCCTGATCACAACGGGAAGTCAGGGAGAGCCGATGTCGGCACTTTCCAGAATGGCTTATTCCGATCACAGAAAAGTTGAGGTCGGACCGGAGGACTATATCATCATCTCGGCAAATCCGATACCCGGAAATGAAAAAATGGTCAGTACGGTAGTCAATGAGCTGATGAAGCATGGCTGTAAGATCGCTTCGGAGTCGATGTATGAAGTACACGTTTCAGGTCATGCTTGTCAGGAGGAACTGAAAATTATTCAGGGACTGACAAAGCCGAAATATTTTATTCCCGTACACGGTGAGCAGAAGCATCTGGTGAAACACGCAAATCTTGCAATGGATATGGGGATGCCGAGACAGAATATTTTTATCGGTGATATCGGTAATGTGATCGAGCTGAGCAGAAATTCCATGAAGCAGCTCCCGAGTGTGCCTGCCGGAAAAGTGCTTGTTGACGGACTGGGCGTAGGTGATGTGGGAAGTATTGTACTTCGTGACAGAAAGCATCTCGGTCAGGATGGTCTGATCGTTGTTGTGGTCACGCTTGACAGTGCAACAGGTCAGATATCGGCAGGACCCGATATTGTTTCAAGAGGCTTTGTATATGTAAGAGAAAGCGAACCGCTTATGGAAGAAGCAAGAGAAGCAGTGGTAAGGGCACTGGATGACTGTGACCGTCAGGGAATCCATGAATGGAGCGTTATCAAGAATAATATCAGGGACGAGCTTTCAAGGGTACTTTATGACAAAACCAGAAGAAGTCCGATGATATTACCGATTATTATGGAAGTTTAAATCAGTCATACGATATGACGTTATGGTAAAGTGGGTGTGCAGCGTGAGAAAATATTTTAATAAAAGATTCATGACTCCGTTGTTTATCGTGTTTGTA
>CACYDD010000325.1 GCA_902773065.1 uncultured Ruminococcus sp.
ATTTACATTTATCAAATTCCGGATTGAAAGCATAGAAGTTCTTACTGTCAAGCTTATCCGTTATAATTCTCAAAGCTTCGCCGAAACAAACAAAATGAAGCGAAAGGCTGATAGTGATTAAAATACTTACTGCATCTTATTTTCTTTTTTCACAGCAAACGATATAATATATTTGTCAGATCATGGGTGAAGAAGGGAAAAGATGATAAGCGAAAATGAAACCGAATGTCCGAAATGCAAAGGAGCGTTGAAACATTACGATATTGTCAAAAGAATTGTACGGACGAAGGGAAGAAAAACAAAACATATTGATATAAGAAGGTCAAAATGTATCATGTGCGGTTCTGTACATAGAGAGATTCCCGATTATATTTTTCCATACAAACAGTATGAAGCAGAATTGATTATTGGTGTATTGGAGGGGTACATAACTCCTGACACTCTTGGTTACGAGGATTATCCATGCGAAATGACCATGAACCGATGGGTGTCGGGAATATTTACATGATAATTAATATTTTTACCACTTTTGTTGTTTTAACATTTTGCTGTTTCTAACTTAGAATAGAATCTGAAAGGAGGAAACAGTAATTATTTTATCACAATATAGAAGTGGAAAGGAAATGACGTAAATGAGCACCGTGATACGCCCGGAGTTATCACAAAAGAACAAGTACTGGATTGAGAAGCACAGATACTATGAGTTGAAACACTTCTGCCTTCAGTACCCGATATGGAAAAAGGCTCGTGCGGCTCTTAACAGCATGAAACCTATTGTTTTGGATTCAGCAGCATTTTCGGGTAATGGAAAATTCAGTGACCCCACGGCAAAATGTGCCGAGGCAAGAATGTTCTATAACGACAGAATCGCTATGATAGAAAAGGTTGCCGCAAAAACAGATTCGAAATTATCGAATTATATTCTGAAAGCTGTCACGGAAGGTATGTCATACGATTATCTGAAACTTAGATTAGAAATTCCGTGCTGCAAGGACACATATTATGAACTTTACAGAAAATTCTTTTGGCTCTTAAGTCAGGAAAGACAGTAATAATATTCCGCATATTTTACATCTCCTGTTATGAAAACTATACTCAGAAGGAGACGAGAACTATGGATATGCCTAAGATTGTAGCAAAAATGAGGTTTGTATATCATTCTAATATGCTGGATGTGGTTAATGTATTAAATCAATTACATATCATATCAGACGATAAGGCGGAAATGAAAAACAAGATTCATTGTATGACTATATTTACGGACATTTTACCAAGACTTGGCTACGATGTTGAAGGTTTATTGAAAGAGGAGGAGTCCTGAACATGGACTCTTTCTTTTATATTTTCAGGACACAGGTGACAATAAATTATGCTATTTTAATATAGAAAAAATCTATTTTAGATTAAATCGCTATATTCGGAAAGGGGAAATATTATGGAAATTGTTATTTCGTTTCTTGTGGGAATCGTTATTGGTTGTATTATCGTAATGATATTTTCCCGCTTGCGTGCAGTTGGTTCGTTGCGGATCGACAGATCAGACCCGGATGATAACCCGTATTTATTTTTGGAACTGTCCAAAGATATAAACCGCTTTGATTGTAAAAAGTACATTACATTAAAAGTCCGAAACGAAAATTATATTTCGCAGAAATAACATCTTGTTTTATGGAACTAAAAATTTTATAAATTGAAAGGGGATTTTAAAATGGATGATGAAATCAGAAATTTGTTAAACGAAGAAATCAAACAGCAAATTCAGGACTTGTCCAATCTTAAAACCGGAAGCGAAGAGAAATCAGATGTGATTGATGACGTGGTGAAGCTTTACAAGCTGGCGGTCGAAGAAGATAAAATGAAGCAGGATTCATGTGAGGAACAGAATCAGCTGAATGAACAGACAAAAGACCGTTATGTAAAAATAGGCATCGCCGCTGCGGAAATCATACTGCCGCTGATGTTCTATGCGTTCTGGCTGAGAAAAGGGTTAAAGTTCGAGGAAACCGGCAGTTTTACTTCTGCAACATTTAAAGGATTAATAAACCGTTTTAGACCGACAAAATAATAAATGATATTTAGTTCCGGAGCGGAGAGTCGTGTAAAATACATTGGCTCTTCGTTTTTCCGTTTTGGGAGGAAATTATGAGATACCACTTTGAAAAGCCGAAAATTTATTTATCTATGTACGGACAGCTTTATATTTGTGACCATCCTGCTTACAACAGCTGTACTCTGTTCATAATTGAGAATAAGGGTCTGGCTGTGATACAACAGCGTTTTGATAAGGAAACCAAAAGTACATGGTGGAGCGAGGTTGACCCATGGCTGACGGATGCATTATATTTGCACCCGAAATTCAAGGAATACTTTGAGGAGCGTGCCAGAATGTGTGCAGACGGATTATATCCCACCGTTACAATACGGCAAATCATGTGGGCATTGAAGATGAAGCCACTTCCGAAAGAACGTTGGGAAACGGTTTTCGACAGAAGGGATATTTAACGCATATTTTACATCTTCCTTTATGAAAACCGTCTGTTTCAGAAGGAGGTAAGGAGTATGGACGAAATGAAAATAGGCTCTAATTTAATGAAGAAAGTCATTGCAAAGTTGATTAAAATGGCAGTGAAAAACAAGCTTGGATATGAAGTAGATATTCAGCTTAGTGAATTACACGCCACTATAATCGATGGACAAGCACATATTCATTTAAACGCAGATGCCGAAATGAGCAAAGACGAACTTATTAAAATCATTAAAAAGACAGGTTTGTAATTGAATGGGAGATTGTGGAAACACAGTCTCTTTTCGTTTTACGCACTTTTTACAAGGTGTATTATGAGGAACGGTTAGTTTAAATGGGTAGAACGCTTGAGGAATGGCTGTAATTAGCCCCTCAAGAGGTAAGGGTTCAATTCCCTTACTGTTTCTCTTTTATTTTTTTAAGTCTTACAAAGACTTATATTTTTATGAAAGGAGATGTTCTTCAATGAAAGAACAAAAATTTGAACTTGGGGAAATTGTTGTAACAAGTGCTGTTCACAACCGAATGAAGGAGGATAAAGAGTTTGAAAACTTCGTTTTCCTTTCCATTGTACGTCACAGAGAAGGCGACTGGGGTGATCTTGATCCGGAGGATGCTGAACTGAACGATCAGGCTTTGGAGTCCGGAGAGGATCGTTTGTTTTCCGCTTATATTTACAACAAGGAAGCAGATGACAAAATCTGGATCATCACCGAATGGGACAGAAGTGTAACCACGATCCTGTTTCCGAGCGATTATTAAGGAGGATGAAATGAAACCGATTTTGCAGATGATCAAAAAGCACTCTTCCACAATTCTTTGTCTGGTTGCGGCAGGAGGTGTTGTAACTACAGCTGTTTTGGCGGCTAAGGAAACGCCGAAGGCAGTACAGCTTCTGAACAAAGCAAAGGAAGAGAATAAAGAACTTACGAAAACAGACACCGTAAAAACGGTCGCCCCTGCTTATATTCCTGCGGTTATATCAGGCGTATTGACTGTTACTTGTATATTTGGTGCAAACGTGCTAAACAAGAAACAGCAGGCGGCTATCACAAGTGCCTATGCTCTTTTGAGTTCAAACTACAAAAGATACAGCGGCAAGCTGAAAGAACTGTACGGCGAAGAAGCTCATAAGAACATTCTTGAAGCCTTAGCAGTGGAAAAAGCAGACAAAGTTCCTATCTATGCGGAATGTTGCTGTGGTGAATATTCGCTTGGGTTTGAAGATACTGACGAAGAAAAAATACTCTTTTTCGATTCGTATTCGGAAAGATATTTTGAATCAACCATCAGTCAGGTATTACAGGCGGAGTATCATTTAAACCGTAATTTCGCAATATCCGGAGATGTTACACTGAATGATTTTTATCTGTTCCTTGGAATTGATAAAATCGACGGTGGAGATAATGTAGGCTGGTCAACTCTGGGCGGATATTGCTGGATAGACTTTGCAAATATCCCCTCGAAACTGGAGGACGGAACGGAATATCATATTATCAGTTCCATGTTTGCCCCCGAGGATTGTTCAGAGGAGTTTGAATGATACGCAAAACCTACAAGCACTGTTATGAAAGGAGGCATTACTTTATGGCTAATAATATCGTAAAAATCATCGGTCTTGCCGCTACCGTAATCGGCTTTGGAGCAACGCTCCTGAGCGATTGGGTCAACGAAAAGAAGATGGAAGAAATGGTAGACGAAAAGGTTAATGAAGCACTTGCCAAAAGAGAAGAAAACGAGGAAGAGTCCTGAACAAGGGCTCTTTCTGTTTGCAGGTGATATTTATGAACCCTGTTACCTATTTCGTGACGGAGATGATAAAGGATTTTCTATATCGAAATCATGATTTGTACGGAAAATCAGAATTTATCAGAGACAGCTATATGAGGTGGGCGGCAAAGGAGCTTTTGATTGAACTCCATATACATGAAGATATGCCACCTCTTATTGTTTTGGAAAAATTCAGAGATAAGATGGATGAATATGCAAAGCTGAATGTCGAAACTTCTTTTATATTTTCAGTCGGCAGTAAAACAGCAGAACATTTCATCCGTCTTCTCATAACCTTGTGCTAAATAAACCGTCATGCGGTATCTAACTAATCAACAACTGTACAAAGAGCCTGTGGTCAGAGCCTTTCGTAAACCGTCTGGCGGTAGGAGAAATTTACTGATCCACAGTATCTCTAAACAGTATAGCATATTGTCCTTGGAGAGGGACTTTAAACACTACTACTTTATAATACAAGGAGAGATTACTATGCAGGTAATCAGAAGTCAGAAAATCGAGGCTGAGAAATTCGAGATCGGAGATCAGATCAATGTGGGTGCATACACAGCAACTTGTCAGAAGCTTACGGACGATACTGCCGTATTCATTCTTAATCAGTATATTGATAAAGCGTATCCGATGAACCTGACAGACACAAATGCAGGCGGATATGAAGCTTCCTGGCTCAGAAAGAAGCTGAAAGACGGAAAAATTGACCGCAGTTTTAAAGAAATCAGTGATAAACTTGTGCCTTTTGAAAATGGAGATTTGCTGAGACTTCCTACTGTCGGAGAAATGTTCGGATATGATGATTTTTACGAAATGGATGATGCTGAACAATGGGAGCTTATGAAAAACAGAAGAAATCGTATTGCCGAGCGTCGTGGCGGAAAATATGAGTGGGGTTGGTTGCAGAACAAAGTTAAACGTTCTTCCGCTTATTTTGCTTCTGTGTACAACAATGGCAATGCGAGCTACTACGACGCCTCGTACACTATTGGTGTTCGTCCGGTCTTCCAGTTAAGTAAATAATCGCCGCCCCTCGTGGGCGGTCAATTTATATTTATAAGAGAGTAGGTAATGTTAAATGGGCAAACAAAGTCTGTCGGGTATGATAAAAAGTGTTCAGATGGCAATGAAAAAACATAGCCCTGAAATACTGACAGGTATCGGAATTGCAGGAACGATAACCACAACTGTAATGGCGGTGAAAGCTACACCAAAGGCTCTTGTTCTGATTGAAGAAAAAAAGAGTGCTGAAAAACTGGAAAAGCTTCCTCCGGTTGAAACGGTTAAAACTG
>CACYDD010000326.1 GCA_902773065.1 uncultured Ruminococcus sp.
CAAAGGTTTCCCCGAACAGCCCGCCCTCAGCGATTCGGGAAATGATGGTTTTGCTGCCCCATATGTCCTCCTTTATCATATGCACAGTCCCGGACAGAACGATGCCGATATTTCTGATATTGTCCTCCTCGGACGCAATATAAGAACCCTTCGGAAAGGTTTTGACATATCCGCCGATGCAACCGAGCAGACAGCCCATTTCTTCGGCTTGTATTCCGCTGAATAATGGACTGTTCATTACTTTTTCGTTTTCGATAACCATAATCGTATCACCCGACTTTATTATACACGATAGCCCTCTATGTTGCAACCGCAACATCATAAAATCTTATGAATTGTTATAATAGAGCAAAGAGATGACAAAGGAGTAATGAGCCATGAATAATGAAATAAACCGTACCGAACAGCTGAAAGACTATCTTCACAGACTGAACAGCGGAGAAGAACCCGAAAGTGTTCGGGCTGATTTTGTGCGGAATTTCAGCGAGGTAGAAGCATCCGAAATTATGAATGCGGAGCAGGAAATGCTGAAGGAAGGCATACCGCTTTCAGAGGTACAGAAGCTGTGCGATATTCATTCGGCACTATTTCACGGAGCCACTAAAGAAGAAAGAATCGCCAATGCAGAAAAAGCTGTGGAAGAATCCATAAGAAAACAAACTGCCGAGGCTCTTAAAAAGCATCAGGCAATGATGGCGGCAAACAAAACGGATTACAGCAGAAAAAACGAATTAGCAGCATTGCTTGAAGCGATTCCCGGTCATCCGCTGCAAACGCTGACAAAGGAAAACGAGGCACTGGAAACGCTGATCGGACAAATCAATGCAGCTATTACAGATGCAAAGGATATAACAGAGCTTCTTCCAAGGCTTCGTGATCTGTCTGTTCATTATGCGAAAAAGGGCGACCTGCTTTATCCTCTTCTGAAAGTGAAATATGACATTTCGGGTCCTTCGGATGTAATGTGGACTGTTGATGATGAGATCCGTGATGAGCTGTCGGCACTATTAAAAGATACAGATCATAATGACAAGTGGTACGAGCGTTTCGGTGCTGTTCTGAAACGGGCTAAGGAAATGATCTTTAAGGAGCAGAATATACTTTTCCCGATCTGTGTCGTTAATTTTACAGAGGAAGAATGGGCAGGCATTTATCGTGACGCAAAGGATTACGGAGTTTGCTTCGGTGCGGAGCGTGAAGTATGGGAGTCCGGCGAAAAATCACAAACAAGAAACACCATTCAGACCGATAATGAGATCGTTATGCCCGGCGGACACCTGACGCTGCCACAGTTGACGGCTCTGCTCAATACCATACCAATGGAGATAACCTTTGTGGATGCGGAAAACATCAACCGCTATTTTAACGAGGGGGAGAAGGTATTCAAACGTCCCGGCATGGCGATAGACAGGGAAGTCTTTTCCTGTCATCCGCCGAAGATCGAACCAATGGTGCGTTCTATCATTTCTGATTTCCGCAACGGCAAGCGTGACATCGTTCCTGTATGGATGGAAAAGGGCGGCAGAGTCATGCTTGTAAAATATATGGCTGTCCGTGATGAAAAAGGAAATTATCTTGGCACGGTGGAGCTTGTGCAGGATATGGAATTTGCAAGGGAATATTTTACAAAGAAAGGCTGATAAATATGAGTATGTTTTTAGGACCGATTCACTACTGGCTGTATAACAAGATCGGCAATCAGGAAGAGCTGACAAAGCAGATCGCTGATTATGCTGTAAAAGCCGGATTTATCAATGACCACACTTTTTATACAAAAACGCTGCCGCCGCTTGAGGAAGTGATCGACGAGGGGAATATCCACGGCTGGCTGCAGGGCTGTATATCAGATGCGGAAAACCGATATGCAAGACTTGTTACTCTGATCTTATCCCGGGATGAAAAGCAAATAGAAACACTTGAAAGTATTGTCTTTGCCTTCGGAGCAGAGCACGCTGTTCCGACCGGCAGTAATGCACAGACGGCATATAAGGCGTTTGATGATTTCTTTATAAACGGTATGCCATGCGACAGAGTAAATGTCCTGACCGTCAATGGCCCGGATAATGTTTCGTGGCAGCAGACACAGGACATCCATGCACCCTACTGGATCGAAAATGACTGCAATACCAAGCCCTATTATACCCTCAGAAAGCGTATTATGGATGGTATGCTTGCAGGTACGGGACTGAGGCTTTCTTCTGACGATAACGAGCTTTACACGATCAGCAGAAACTAAAAACAAAATAATAAAACATAAAAAGCATTATAACAGTGAGCAGGCACTCCGCTATACCGTACTGATCGCCTACTTCTATGCGAGGGAAAAATATACGATCATTCAGGAA
>CACYDD010000327.1 GCA_902773065.1 uncultured Ruminococcus sp.
GCAAAATATCCTTTAACTGTTCTAAGTAGCTGTAGTTCATCAGCTTTTTGTTTGGCCAGGAGTTAATGATCTGGCTTAGTACACTCGTAAATAGCAGACTATATGCCATAACAAGAACTCCGAACCAAATGGTTGAGAACGTAACAACTAATCCAACAGCCTTTTTTATTTTCTTTTATATCAGAAACAGGTCACTCCTGCCCATTGCTTTAATAGCATTAAGATTAGCGGTATGTATCGGGTAGAACATATATGTTATACAAAAAATCTGCAAAAACGGCACACACGGCATCCATTTATCTGTAAGTATAAGCCTTACAACTGTATCGGCACAAAAAGCAAGCCCCATCATCAAAGGTGCCATGATATATGTACTTGTTTTGATAGCTCTTCGTGTCATTTGTTTTACTCGAGCAGGATCATCTTGTGCTTTTGACATAGTAGGAAGAAGAACGCTATCTATGGAAGTATTTATATTTGTGACAATAACTTTAGGAAACTGATCCCCTTGATTATAAAACGCAAGCTCCTCTTTTGTATAGAATTTTCCTATAATAAGCTGGCGCAGATTTCTGTATAAGGTGTCTATCAAAGATGACACAAGCAACTTCCATCCAAAAGAGAATAGTCCTTTAAGTCTTTGAAATGAAAACATCCACTTAGGACGCCACTTAACAGTAAACCAAAGTACTGTTGTATCAATAATAAGATTTGTAAGCTTTTGTGCAACTAAAGCCCATACACCAAAGCCAAGTAATGCAAGTCCTATTCCTGCGACCGCAGAGATCAGTGTTCCGCCAAGTGTTGCCCAGAAAAAACGCTTAAACTGCATCGTTCTTGATACATATGCCTGCTGCACATTTTTCAGACCAGACACTACAACCATCAGACACAGAACTCTGACGATTGACGTGAGTGATTCATCATTATAAAACCATGCTATGAGCGGTGCGCAGAAAAACATTATGACATAAAGCACCAGACACCAAACAACATTGAACCAGAATACTGATGAAAAATCGAGATCATCAGCATCCTTTTTTTGTATCAGTGCATTTCCAAGACCGCTGTCAACAAACACCTGTAATATCTGCTCAAATACAAGAACAAGTGCTATTGTACCATAGGCTTCGGGTGCAAGAATTCTGGCAAGAACAAGCGAAACTATAAATTGTATTATCTGTGCTCCACATCTTTCGGCAAAGCGCCAAAGAAAATTAGACAAAACCTTTTTTTGAGTGCTCACTGATCTATCACACCTTATCCTTAACAATTATTCTTGCCGGAATACCAACTGCAATACTGTTATCAGGAACATCTTGCAATACAACCGCATTTGCTCCAATGGACACGTTGTTGCCAACTTTTACATCACCAAGTATACAGGCACCCGCTCCAATCATAACATTGTCACCTATCCGAGGTATACAACCGTTTTTACCCGCAATCACTACTCCTGTTTGTATTTTACAATTTTTTCCGATAACAGCTTTGCTATGAATAATAACACCTACTGCACGATGAGTGAAAACCGTTCCTTCTCCGATCTGAACAGAAAAAGGAACATCACAAGCAGGAAATAATATTCTTTGAACTATCTTGAAAAAAAAATGCACATATACGCAATTTTTTCCGAAAACATTTGGCTCCGATCCGATGAACTGAATAAAGATTTCTTATCATAAATTAAACAAATCCCCTTACTTTCTTTTTCTTATCTTTTGAATAATAGAAAAAAGTACATTTACTGTAAACTTTATTCCAAACAAAGTCATCAATGTATTCAAGATTTTTTCGATCTTTAATTTCTTGACAGAAGAAAAGTTGTAATATGAGTTTATTTCAGAACCCGTATCCCAGTAGTCATCATGTTCCTTTAATCTATCATCCATAGAAGTACTGGATTGCTCTTTATAGATACATTTTTTTGCTTCTCCAAATAACACTGACTCTATTGCTTCAGAAACAGGAATTGGATTATCATCGTTGAGGGCTTTTAAAGTATTATTTGTGCTATACCCCAAAACCCCGATTGCTTTATATGTATCAACGTCTATAGATACGGTCGGCCTTTTTTCATAATATGACATCCACGCACTTCCTGCCGCAGAAACAAACACATTTATCATTGTAAATAACTTTTTAGGAACAGGATACACAAAACCTGTAATACGATATCTGATATTGTTCACATTTGAAAGCTTTTTATGTATGACTTTCTTTATTTTGGATTCCTGAGAATCACCTATGAATGTTATATCAAAACCCTGATCCGGATACTTTTGGGCGAGTATAACTAACTCATTTATCAGTGTCGGAACATACGCCTTATCCAATCTTCCAATAGATGCGATATTGATTCTTTCTTTATCAATTTCATCAAGCACAGGGGAATAACAATCATCGACATTATTTGACATAACTGCAATCAATTTTTTATATTTTGCATTTTCCTCATCCCCAAAATAGTCCGACAATATTGACTCCCTTATTCCTGCGAGCTCACCACGTTCATTCTTAAAACGGAAATATTCAGTAAAACAACGTTCAAAGTTTCCAAAATGCTCATTCAGAATAAAAGAAACGTGTTTTGCATCAGTTTTAGATGCAATTAATTCTCCCCACAAAGACATTACAACATCGTTGCTTTCAATAAACACTTCGTCATTCTCTGAATAATTGATATATCCAAGCAGTTTTTTCAAAGTGATCTCAAGCTTTTTCATAGGAAAACAATTCGGTGAAAGCTGTAATTCATTAAAAATACCGGATTGATATTTTTTTAAATCCTCAATAATAATATTACCGACTCTGGAAGAAATAACATACACCTCAAATCCACAGTGCTGTTTATACACTGCCTTGTTGCGAGTGTACATTTGTGCTCCGCCCATTCCGGTAATATTTGCTCTTAGTA
>CACYDD010000328.1 GCA_902773065.1 uncultured Ruminococcus sp.
CCGGAGGAGAGCCGATCAGCTTGGAAACGGTATGTTTTTCCATATATTCGGACATATCAAAACGGATCATGGCATTTTCGTCACCGAACATTGCTTCTGCCAGCGATTTGCAAAGTTCTGTTTTACCTACGCCCGTCGGACCTAAGAAGATAAACGAACCTACCGGGCGTTTCGGGTCTTTCAGACCTACCCTGCCTCTGCGGATAGCTCTTGCTACCGCCGAAACAGCCTCGTCCTGACCAATAATTCTTTCGTGAAGGATATCTTCAAGGCGGAGAAGCCGTTTGCTTTCCTCTTCTGTCAGCTGTACAACGGGAACACCTGTCCAGCTTGATACGATCTGGGCAATATCCTCGCCTGTGACCTCGCCGTTTTTGTGCTGGTTTTTCTCCTCCCACTCACGTTTCTTATTTTCAAGCTCTTCTTTCAGCTTTTTCTGCTCATCACGCACATTTGCAGCACGTTCAAAATCCTGATTATTCACAGCCTCTGCCTTTTCCTGTTCCAGCTCCTTGATTCTGGTTTCAAGCTCCTGCAAGTCCTCGGGAGCAGTATATGCTCTGAGTCTTACTCTGGAAGCGGCTTCGTCGATAAGGTCTATCGCCTTGTCAGGCAGATATCTGTCCGCAATATATCTGGAAGAAAGCTTGACAGCCGCAATAATCGCTTCATCTGTAATCTTTACTTTGTGATGTGCTTCGTACTTGTCACGCAGACCTTTCAGGATTTCCTCTGCCTCATCCTCGCTCGGTTCACCGACTGTAACAGGCTGGAAACGTCTTTCGAGTGCCGCATCCTTTTCAATATATTTGCGGTACTCATTCAGCGTCGTTGCACCGATCACACGAAATTCTCCCCTCGCAAGAGAGGGTTTGAGAATATTTGCCGCATCTGCCGAACCCTCCGCAGCACCCGAACCGATGATTGTATGGAGCTCATCAATAAACAGGATAACATTTCCCGACTTTTTTACTTCATCGATCGCACCGCTGATACGCTCCTCAAAGTCACCTCTGAATTTCGTTCCTGCGATCATACCTGTAAGATCAAGTGATACGATACGCATATTTTTTAACGGCTCGGGAACATCACCCGAAACGATCTGGAGAGCAAGACCCTCTGCAACCGCTGTTTTACCGACACCGGGTTCGCCGATCAGACAGGGATTGTTCTTGGTACGACGTGACAGTATCTGTATTACTCTTTCAATTTCCTCTTTTCTGCCGATAACCGGGTCAATATTGCCCTTTTCGGCTTCTTTGGTCAGATCTCTGCCATATTTTTCAAGAATTGTACCCTTACCGCCTTTTTCACTGTGTCCTCGTGCAAAATTTTCGCCCGATTCTGCTTCTTCCTCGTTGCTGAGAAGCTCCCGTACAGAATTGATAATATCTCCCTGCTGTACGCCGCTTTCGCTGAGAAAATGATTGGCATAACTTCCGCTGTCTGCAATTAAAGCGATCAGTATATGCTCTGTACCGACATATTTTGTGCCAAGCTCCGCTGCCTGTTTCACAGCAAGCTGCACCAGTCTTTTGGTTCTCGGCGTAAAATCATCGGGATCAAGTCTTGTCGGACTTCCCACACCGATCTGTGTTCTGATTCTTTCCTCAATAACACCGGCAGATGCACCTGCTTCTTCAAGAATTCTGCAGGCGGCACTGTCGCTTTCTTTCAAAAGTCCGAGCAGAATATGCTCACTTCCTACATAGCTGTGACCCATTTCCTGAGCCGATTCGATCGCATAATTGATCGCATTATTTGCCTTTTCTGTAAAACCTCTGAATTTATACATAAAACCTCACTCTTTTCAATTTCATTTCATCAAATCTGCTTCGTACAACTCTCACGCATAATCATTGCACATTGTACATTGCACATTGTACATTATTCTTCAAGTCTTCGGCTGGCGGGTACCTGCTTTCTCATAAGTGCACTTCTGACAACTTCCGCACGGATGCGGTCACGCTCGTGTGGATTCAGCTTTTTGCCAATGTTTTTCATCAGCGTTGCAGGCTGTACCTCTATCATAAGGTGGTTGATCGTATCAAAATCGATATTCTCAAATACACCGATTTCTACACCGAAACGCAGGTCTGAAAGCAGCTTCATACATTCGTCATTGCTGAGAAGCTTTGCATACTGCAAAATACCGTAGGCACGGAATATTTTGTCAAGAACAGAAATGTTTTTCGCCATTGCCTCTCTGGCAGCTCTTTCCTGAGTGATGATCTGTGTGGCAATATCCCGCAGGTTATTAATAGCTTCCTTTTCGGAAATACCGAGTGTTACCTGATTGGAAAGCTGGTAAACCGAACCCTTCGGATCTGTACCCTCTCCATACATTCCTCTTATCACAAAGCCGAGCTTGGCAAGGGAAGCACTGATTTTTCCCATTGCTCCGCTTTCCCTGAGTGCAGGCAGATGAAGCATTAACGATGCTCTCATGCCTGTTCCGATATTGGTCGGGCATTGTGTCAGATAGCCGAGTTTATCATCAAATGCAAAATTAAGCTGTTCATCAAAAAGTGTATCGATCTTATCCGCAAGGTCATATGCTCCGTCAAGATCCATATTCGGGCGGATCACCTGTATACGGATATGATCCTCTTCATTGATCATAATGCTCACGGACTCATCATCTAAAAGGAGAAGTCCTCTTCCCTGTCTGTCCGAAATAAATTCAGGGCTTACCAGATGTCTTTCAACAAGAGAAACCGCCTCCTCCTGTGTCAGCTCCGACATCTGGATATACTTGAATCTGTCCGAAATAGCACTGTGACCGCCGAGAGCCGCTTCTTTTACGATAGAAGCAACCTTGCGCTTTTTTTCCTCGTTCAGTCTGCACGGAAACGGATAATCCTTCATGTTACGTGCAAATCTGATCCTTGTGCTGATCACAACATCACTGACATCCTTGCGCTGTTTTATTACTTCACTCATTGAAATGACCCCCTTACTTGCTTTCGCCGCCTGCTGTATTCATATTGCCTTCCAGTTCCCTGATCTTGTCACGAAGCTGTGCTGCCTTTTCAAACTCCTGTGTTTTGATTGCTTCTTCAAGCTCATAACGGCAGCGGCTGATCTCATTTTTGATCTTTACTTCTGCACCAGCACTCCTTGCAAGCTTGCCTGTGTGAGTGGTTCTTCCGTGAATACGCTGTATCGACGGAAGAAGCTTGTCATTGAATTCTTCATAGCAATGCGCACAGCCCACTTTACCTGATTTTGCAATATCCTCAAAGCTGCTGCCGCAGAAGGAACAGCGTTTTGCAGAACGCTCATTTCCGAAGCTCTCCATAAAGCTGCCGAAGATCTTGTCGATATCCAGTCCGAAATTACCGAAAAACGATCCGTAACCGAGTTTTGCAGCACATTCAGGACAAAGATTGTATTCTTTGAGTTCACCGTTCAAAATTGTTTTGATATGTGTTGTAGCCTGTCTTTTTTCACATGATTGACATAACATAATAAATTCCTCCCTTAAAATAAGTGTGGAGTTTGGAGTTGTTGATAAACAACAGTACTATTTTGTGTGTTAACTTTAGCAAAGTGCATTAAATCATTATTTTCTAATAATGACTCACATTCCAAACTCAATCAGTTTCTAATCGCTGAGCATTATATGTGTGATCAGAAGATTTTTCATTACAGAAGCACGAAGTGTGTCTCTCAGTTCCTGCGGTACTGCGGCATATGCCTTATCTGACAATGCAGCAGATATCATGGCATAATCATATTCAGATATCATATCCTGCTCGATCAGATTGCCAAGAATCGCTGATGATGCTGCTGTGGATATCTTATCCCCGATGGAGTTAACAATGTGCATCATTGCCACTCGTTTATCGGTTGTCACCCTTGTGATCCGGATATAACCGCCGCCTCCTCTTCTGCTCTCTACAATATACCCCTGTTCAGGCGTGAAACGTGACGTAATTACGTAGTTGATCTGACTCGGAACACATCCCAGAATATTTGCCAGTTCATTTCGCTGTATTTCGGCATTTCCTCCCGTTTCATCCAGCATCCGAACGATATACTGTGCTACAAGATCACTCATCTTCATTCCCATCACGTCCTTTCAGTGTCATTTTATTTCAAGACTGTTTGTCTTTGACTTTCTTTGACCTTGTATCTATATTATAAAATCAAGGTCAGAAAAAGTCAAAGTCAGAAAAAGTCAAAAATCAGGAGACAGCCGTAGCTATCTCCCGTTTTCTTCGTTTTTCTCTTTTTTACTATTAATTTTATAGATTTATTTTAAAACGTACAACAAAAGCAACAGCACGGCAAGTCATCGCCTTACCGTGCTGTTGTTCCCTTTTTGTTTTTCCTTTTTATTCGTCCCATACCCCTATAGGACAACCCTTTTGTTTTTTCTTAACCCTTCATAATGGTCAGTTTTCTGACCTGCCATCCGGATAATAGGGTGTTTTCCCGTTTACCCACTTATCCTGAATGCCAACTTAGTTGCTATCCTGAAGTGCTTCCATACCTGTCACACCTGTACGGACTTTTACGATATCTTCCACATCGGAAATGAAGATCTTACCGTCACCGATATGTCCTGTATAAAGAGCCTTGACAGCAGCATCTACAACTGTCTTGACAGGAACTTTGCAAACTACGATATCTACCTGTACCTTCGGCAGGAGGTTCATCTCAACCTCTACACCACGGTAGTATTCTGTCTTACCCTTCTGAACACCGCATCCGAGTACCTGAGTTACTGTCATACCTGTGATACCGATATCGGAAAGTGCTGCATTAAGATCAGAGAATTTGCTCTGCTTTGTGATAATGCGAATGTTGGTGAACTTAACACCGTCGGAAGTTGCTGCCTTGCCTGCACTGCCTGAAAGCTTCACCTCAACAGCCTTTTCGGGAGGTACATCGCCCTCTTTGAATTCTTCGCTTGTTTCACCTGTAAGTACCTGAGGAACAGGCATAAAGTCAGCATAAGAGCTAGAAAGACCATGCTCTGTGAGATCAAGACCTCTTACTTCTTCTTCCTTCGATGCACGCAGACCGATCGTCTTC
>CACYDD010000329.1 GCA_902773065.1 uncultured Ruminococcus sp.
AGTATTGTAGGATACAGTATTCAGAAAGATGAGTCAATATAAAAAGAACATATTTTCGGAAAATTTGTTCTTTTTTGTGCCTTTTCACAGCTTATAACAATAAATACGCGCATTTTACACACTATGCAGTATGTATCAGTTGCCTCACCCACAGCATATGGGAACAGATGAAGGCTTGACATCCATAAAAAAGCGCCTGCATTTCTACAAGCGCACAATGTAGATCAAGTCGTATAACATATGAATATGTTTTCCATATTGTCCGTGTTTTAATACCGGATTATGTTTTTAGTAATCTAGGCAACATCCCTATCCATAATTATTATTGTTTTTACGTTTATTTTTTACGCTTTTTTACTATTTTGCATTGATCGCTTTGAGTTTTAGTTCATTTATTTCTGAAGAGAGCCTTTCTATGAGTTCCAACAATTCACGTATCTCTGTTCTTGAAAATTCTGGTATTGTTCCATCTACATGTGTACCTTTATTTAAAACATTCCAAATATCTGGACTAATCAGCTTTTCCAAATCTGTGTGAATCGCCTCCGCTCCTAGCACATATTTAGGCTTAGTTGCAGCAGTCAACGCGGTTGTTACTTGAAACAAATCGGGGGTTTGTTTTAGATTTCTTAGTTTTACAGATATGCCCCCTTTGATATAAGGAGATAATTTGCTCCACATTTTTCCTGTTATACATTCCACAGCTTGTCGGCATTTTGCAGCACAATCTTTTAATGCCCCTTCTTCATATTTTTTTCTTGCCATTGTCAATGGAACTGATGGATCTTGATAATGAATAACAATCCCACGCTCATCCAATGAATCCGCTGGTAGGAACATATATCTCTCCACTTCTGTTGCTTTCTTTATAATAGCCTCCAATTTAGATATAAATACTTCTCCATGACAAGTGAGGATCATCTGAACATCTGCAAAGTCTGGGTTATTGATTAGTAATCTTGCTACCCCATCTCTATGATCATCGTCGATTGCATTTACAATATCATCAAAAATAATAAATGGCATTTTTGATTGAACAGCCTTTGAGAGAAGAATTGCCAGCCCTAATAATTTTACATGGCCCTCACTTAGTAGCAGCATAGCGTCTTGCTCTGTACCGTCTTTCATTCTGACAATGATTTTATCATTCTGTGATAAAGGCAATTTCAAGTCATACAGCAACTCAAAATCTGCATCGTCACAATTCATAGCGTTATAATAATCAACAGTTTTTTTAGCTAAATCATGTGCAAGTTCAAGCGGCAAATTCTCTGCATACTCTTTCAAACTATGAACTATAGAATTATAAGCCTCGACTATTTTTTGATTTTTTTCGATAATATGAGCATCTAATTCAGCTTTTTCCTTTAACTCTGATAAAGCTTCACACTCTCTGTTTACGGTTTGATTTAATGATTCTATTGATTTGCTTACAGCTTTTACAGCTGCATTATTTTCAGAAATATTGTTTAGCAAAACCTGTAATCTTTCAATTTCCTCATCAACAGACTTGTTGTTATTTTTTGCCGCCTCATTATAAGCAACGATTATTTCAGCCGTAGAATCATCTGACAAAAGCGTTGCTATTTCGCTTGCATAATTGCAGACTTCTAGAACGCTTGCATCAAGTGTCTCAAACATTTCTTTGCTGATATCGTTTTTTGTTATAACACTGGTGTCTATACTCGGAAAAGCAAGATTTAAAGGTATTGCTTGTAGTAATTCCTTTATGTTCTGTAATTTCCCCATTGCCATTTCGGCCTCAACATATACAGCCTCTTTTGCTTCCTCGATTTGAGAAAAATTACTGACCGCTGTTTTCGCATACTCAAAGGGATTCCGGCTTACTTTTTCTATAGGTGTCTGACAAGCTGGGCAAACTTTTTTGTTGCTATTTTTTTCGAGGCTAACAAGAGCATTATATAACTCCAGTAAATTGACAGATTCAATATTATCAAGGATTATTGTGGCCTTTTCAGAAATCTTTATTTGTGATTTTTCCAGTTCGCGTATTTCCTGAACTAGTTTTTCAATCTCGTCTTGATTAATTAATGCTTTCCTTTTTTTATCCGCCTGTTTTTTAAGAATATGTATCTTTCCGCTTTCAGGATCTGAAAGATATTTTTTTGCATCCTCGGCATTTTCTACATTTGGAACATTTAAGCTATGTATTGCTGCTTTTAACGCTTCTCTTGTTGGCGCTATTTGCTTCTCAGTCTCTTCAATCTGGAGTTTCTTTGATTCAACACTTTCCTTTTTCTGTTTATACTTTTCCTCAGCATCTGTTTTTAGCATTATGTATCTATCATCTAAAGATTCTGTAAACCCAGAAACATATCCTTGAAACTCTGCCAAGCCAAATAACGCAGAAATTCTTTCAGTTTGATTCTTTGCAGTTGTAGCTCCGATGTGAGAAAAGGCTTCTATTCTATTCTTTTCAATAAAGGCAAACCGATATGCAGCCAGATCAGGAACACACTCACCGGTATTTCCATCAGTAAAATTACAATCTAAGATTGGCAACACAGGTTTTCTTTCGCCTGCATGCAAAATATATTTCTCGATAGGAATACCTCGTGCCGAAGCTTCTTCAATAGTTCCTAAAACAGCATATTCAAGAGCCTCACAGAAGCTCGTCTTCCCTGAGCCATTCGAACCGTGAAATAGTGTGTATTGTTTTTCAAAGCTAAATTCCACGGGAGTTACAAAACCTCGAAATCTCTCGACTTTCAGAGATTTAAGCCTTTGTATGTTCCGTGGCTTCTCTCGCATCTCTATTTCAAATACTGGATTTCCTTCTTCAGAGGCATCCATCTCTTGCATGTATTTCGCTATTAATTTGGCACGTCCTCCTTTGGCCGTACCAACAGAGGCGATTTCGTCAAAATGATCTATCAGTATTTTAATCAGAAGTTTCTGATAATCATTCAGATTACAAATATCTTGGCTAGATAGCCAACGATTGAATTCATTTTTCGCGTATTCGTACATAGATTCATCCTTATCACTCGTGAAGAAATGCTATAAGTCTAAAATCGTATTATCATTATTTGCTCGTTCTAATAATGCTTTCATATACATTCAGTTGATAATTGCTACACCATAATCACGTCTTTAACATATGCCAATAACTTGATAACCACCTCATCATATGACAAATCCAGCCAGTTGGCACTCATTGAACGCTCCACATTCCTTCGATACACTCTGTTTCCAAAAGTTCTTTCCAGTCGCTCTGAGATATCCTGTGCGCTCTGTTCTCTCATGTCTGGATTATCCAGTATGCTTTTTTTGATATACTTTATAATCCTGCTTTTGTCTGATATATCCGACAGATAACACATATCATATAAGTCTTTGTATCTGGTTGAAACCGGTCCGAATCTCAATAGCGATCTCAGCTTTTCTACAAAGATCTGTTCTTTTGAATTGATTAACAAGCTTGCCCCTTCATCATCCATACACACATCAAAACAGTACTCATCCTGATAGATATCCATATCGGTGTGAACGCCAAGATCTATCTTACTTGTGATTGATGTGCCATTTTTATCAGTAATTCTGATATGCACTCTTTTTCCCCGATATTCCTGTTGAGACAGTTCTTGTATATCACCTATCATCTCGATTAATAGTCCCTCGATACAATTTATCTTTCCTATAAACCTCCTGATAGAATCATCCTCGAGCGAATACTTGATGAAATCTAAGTCAAGATCCTGCGTAGCTCTACGTGCGCTGCCGGTAATTCCTCTCATTACCACTCCGCCCTTGATAGTAACATTACGGTTAAGTGTACTGTTAGCTATTGCTCGCAGTATTAAGTCCTGGCAGACTTTGGCTTCTGCGAGATATCCTTCATATCCCTCAGTTTCCATTCTACTAATAAGTTCTTGAAGATTGATCATCAGAGCACCTCCGTCTGTAGTATTTCAATTATCCTTGCACTCTTTGGAGATTCCATTGCATAGTCCTGTATCGCTTGAATATTAAGTGTAGGCATGATTCGTCTGTAATTAAGAATCACTTCCTTATAAAAATCAAATGGGAGTTTGCTTTTGTATCTTATGAGCTCCACAAGCATCCGTTCCTTGCTGTATACACGGATTTTGTATCCCATGTATTCTTTTTCCTCTATCCCTTCCTCAAACATATCTGATGGATAAAAATACTGCTTCACTCTTTTGTCTTTGATTTTTGCAGCATCCCTGTCCGTAGCCAAATCGTAAATTTCTGGAATAGCATCTGTCAGACCGTGAATATATAAAGCCGTTTTCATCGTTGCCACTGCTTTAGGATACTTGAACATCAGCACTGCAAGTGTAGGCACATGCTTCTCTTCAGAGTAAATGCCCCTTTCGACCTTGAACAGTTTCCCATCATCCATAAGCTTCCCGATGTTATACTGTGATCCGTATTCTTTAACGCAATCAGCTTGCGAGTACATCCGTGCCTCCTTTTGTATAATCATCCGCAATTTATCTTATTTTGCGGATATTTTTATAAATAATACCATACTCGATAACAATATGCAATGCTATTTAATACAAGGGTCCGCAATAATAACAGTTTTGCGGATATTTTCATCACAAATTCTAAGAAAAAAATAACCCTTTTTTTCTTAGGTCATCACAATATCTTCTAAGTAACAATTATGTTATTTAGAATTTGTTTTTTTATTATCGGTGTCATTTTTTACAGTTTATTTTGATATTTGACGTTTTTTCGTTAAATATCATTTCAAATTGCCGTTTTGTATGCCTGTCATTATATTATTTGTAATAATATCCGGATTAATAACAGTTTTTCTGATATACCTATCCATAAGCAATTACCAGATCATCATTCTCCAACGCAATCCAACGCATCCAACGCGTTGGATGCGTTGGATTATTATTTGCCAACAGTTTGTACTTTACACAGTTTTCCTTATTTTCTGTTTGTTTCGTCAGAAAAATTGCATAATATTTCTGACGAATTGAAGATGTTTGTTATGAGAATGTACAGGATATAGTCAGCCATTGCTCTGGGTACACTTTTGGGTACATTTCAGAAAAATCGCGTCCTTAGACGATGTCAACTCCTTTCTTTTCAACGCTTACAGCGTTCCGTCGAAAAAAGTATACGCAATTCGAGCCCCTGATCATCCACCAAAAAAGGCCTTGAAACATCGAAGTTTCAAGGCCCTTTTGTACGTTTCTGTATTTTCATTATACAGCA
>CACYDD010000330.1 GCA_902773065.1 uncultured Ruminococcus sp.
AATGAAATCACAAAGACCTTTGAGCAAGCTGAAAAAAATGCCCCGTCAATTGTTTTTCTCGACGATATGGATAAATTTGCCAATGAGGACGAAGGCCACAGAAATGCAGAGGAATATGTCACTGTGCAGAGTTGCATAGACAGTGTAAAGGATAAGGATGTATTTGTGCTTGCCACTGCCAACAATATCCGTACCCTTCCCGACTCACTTATAAGAACAGGCCGCTTTGACAGACGCCTTGAAATTGAGAACCCCGAAGGTTCTGATGCGGTTGAAATTATATCCCATTATCTTGCTGACAAACCCATCTCTGAGGATGTAGATAAGGAATATATCGCCCGCCTTCTAATAGGCAGTTCCTGCGCAAAGGTTGAGACGCTCCTTAACGAAGCCGGTATCTACGCAGGGTTCGACCGCAAAAGTAAAATTACAATGGAACATTTCCTCAGAGCTTATTTGAGAGATAAATACGGCAGCAGTTCATCAGATGACTGTTATGATTGCTGTGATGCCGATGTAAAAACCGATGACGGGATTACCGAGCCCATCTGGCACGAAGCCGGTCATGTTGTTGTATCGGAAGTGCTCAATCCCGGCAGTGTTACACTCGTTTCCGTTTTACACGCAGGGGGCAAAAACGGCAGAGGATTTACCTCTTACGACAATATTAATAATATGCGCCATCTTGACTACACAGCTGTCAGAGCAGTGGGAGCTCTTGCCGGCGCTGCCGCCGTTGAGCAGATGTTTGGTGTTACCGGAGACGGAACTTTGAACGATTTCAACTATGCATTAAATATGATCAGGGAAATGATAGAGGATTACGGAATCAGCGGCTATCACCTTATCGAGCACCCTTACCGCCGCAATTCAGATTTCATGAACAGCGACATTGAGAAGGCGACAATTGCAAAATTTGATGAATACTACCGCAAAGCAAAGGAAATCATTGCCAAAAATCATGAACTCCTTGAAAAAATCGCTTCCGCCCTTGCAGAGAAAAAGCTTCTCACTGCTTCCGAGATTCAGGCAATCAAAAACGAATGTAGAATAGTAGCTTTAAGAATGTGAAAATGCACAAATATCATGGGGCAAAATCGGGGCATTGGCGCATTGTATTATAGATTTGCAAATGATATAATCCATTTATAACATTATTTAGGAGCAAATAATATGGAATCGTACTCATCTGACAGAAAAAAACTGTCCACTCTGTATATTCTTGAGATCCTCAAAAAATATACTGAATGTGACAATGACCCCGGCCACTGTCTGACTCAGGCGCAGATAGGTGATATTCTTTATCGTGATTACGGTATTGTGATTGACCGCAAAGCAATTGCGCGCGGCCTTGATGACTTGATATATTCGACTGAATTTGAGAACAAAATAGAATATGATATAAAATACAGGAAAACAAAGGTTAACGGCGAAACGGTAAAAGGTGAATACAAAACCGACTTCCGCTATGTTCATGACTTTGATTCCGCGCAGATAAGTGCTCTTATCAACGCTGTTCTCTTCTTCAAATCACTGACTGAGTCGGAATGCAGAGAACTTGTTGAAAAAATCAATACTCTCGGCGGCACTCAGCAGGAACAGCGCCGCCGTCTGACAAGGCATCTTTACAATCTCTCCGCAGTTTCCGGAGACAAGGTTGTAAACGAACAAATGCTTGCCAATATTGATTTAATCGATGAGGCAATCGAAAACGGTAAGCAGATAATCTACAACCTGAATAATTACGGCAAAGATAAAAAACTCAAGCCGAAACTTGTGGACGGCTTGCCTGTTTTCCGTGTCGTGAATCCGTACCGTATGGTCGCAAACAATGGCAGATATTATCTTGTGTGCAACTACGATGAATATGATGATATCAGGCGAGTGCGCATAGATAAAATTACGAATCTTATAATACTTGACTCCGCGGTAAAACCAAAAAGCAAGGTAAAAGGTCTCAATGATTCGGCCGCAACCGAGGCGGAGCAGCTCTATATGCAACCGGGAAGGCCCGAGCGCGTAATATTTAAGGTGCCCGACAGCGAGGAAACCGTAAGTGATGTGGTTGACTGGTTCGGCAAAAGCGTTAAGTTCAAAGAAGACGGCAGCGGTTTCGTTATTTGCGAAGTCAGAACCAATCCCGAGGCAATGAGATTCTGGGCGATGCAGTATTCGGACTCGGTGGAGGTTCTTGAGCCGGAATCACTGCGTGAAAGGATTGAAAACTCGCTTCTGCGTTCCTGGAGAAAATACAGCGGCGCAAAAGGAGCGCTGGTTGAATCCGATGACAGAATTCTTGACCTTATTTCCGAATGGGAACAGATAAAATCAGATGCTCTTGAAAACAGGCTGAATATCAAAACACTCGGAGATGTTGTCAGAAAAACTCATTTTATTCTGCTCCTGTCACCGGGCAAATATACGGGTGGTGTTTATTCGGAGCTGGTTCACAGGCTTGAAGGCTTTTCTACGGAGCTTTTGGTAACCGGGCAGCTGGACGCCCGTGCCGCCGCCCTGATTATCCGCTCTCTCACCGATGAATATCACAAGCCTGGCAGAAGAAAAGAATTGAATATTCCTGAAGATATTATTTTGATTACACCGGATTCCGGCGATGGCAGTTATTCTTTCAGAAACGCAGAAATAAACCTTAACCGTTTTGAGGATGATTATCTTACCCTGCTGCATCTGGTCGAGCTTGAAATGCAGTGTGAGAAGGACAAAAAGCCTTATGATTATCATTCGGAAGAAAGTATAAGGTATTTCCTCGAGCAAAGAGCAAAGAAGAAAAAGAGAAAAATGAAATATATGAAAAATACTTGATTCGAAATGATTACAGACAGGCACCTTGGAGGATTGTTTATGTATTGTTCAAATTGCGG
>CACYDD010000331.1 GCA_902773065.1 uncultured Ruminococcus sp.
CGGCAGGAATACTTATCGGAAAAGAACTGGGAAAAAAAGATTACGACATAGCATATGAAAAATCGAAAAAACTGATGCTGTACGGATTGATCGGCTCAATCATTTTATCGGTCGGGCTGATTCTGTTAAGAGGTTTTTATACAGATATTTACCATGTAGAGGATGAAGTGAAAATAACCGCACAGCAGATATTGCTTGCCTTTGCTGTTATTTCCCCTGTTAAGGTGCTGAACATGATCTTAGGCGGCGGAATCCTCAGAAGCGGCGGAAAAACCGCGATCATTATGGTGATCGATATCATCGGAACATGGGGCTTCGGTGTACCGCTCGGACTGCTCAGTGCCTATGTACTCGGGCTGCCGATTGTCTATGTTTACTTTATACTGTCGCTTGAAGAATGTGTCCGACTGCTGATTTCCTTCTTTGTTTTCAAACGCAGAAAATGGATGAACACAATATAACAAGACTGTTTGTCAGGACATATTTGACTGAATGGTTTTCAGCTGCTCTTTCAGCTTTTCGTCACTGATTTCACCTTTGCTTTGAATGATTTCAATTCCTAATTTATCAACTCCTGCACTCCAGTATTTGTCATCAAATCCTGTTGTGATCGGGTGATAATAAGACCACTGATCCTCAAATGCTTTGATAGCAGGGTCATCTTTCACTAAGTCACTTTCAAGTGTTTCAAGATTGGTAGGAATTGTATTAAACTTTTCATAAAGCTGTAATTGTACATTTTTTTCGGTCAGATAATACGCTAAAGTCTGAGCGGTGAAGGGATAGTTCGTTTGAGCATTTACGCCCAGAACATCATAGCCGCCAAAAGCTTCAAGCTGTTTTTCCTCACCATTGATTGTAATTGATGGCAGCTTTGCCGCCCCAAGATTTTCTTCCCCTGCCTGTTCACGCAGTACTGACTGATACGATGTGCCGTATATTGCTGCTGCATCCAAAACATAATCTTCATCATCATCGATTTTGAATGTCGGCATCGTGGGTTGATCTATATCGGAATTGCTTCGCATAGCTCCTGTTCCATAAAAACCCTTATCTTCATACTTGGCAAGCTCACACATTGCCTTTGCTGCATTCAATCCCTCAGAAGAATCAAATAACAATTTTCCGTTATCATTTGTCAGTTCACAACCTGCTGTTAAGAAAACCGGAGAACTATGCCATATATTTGTCATACTCCAATATACACGTCTGTTATTTTCATCAGCTTTTTTGATGATCTGATTGATATCGCCTACTTCATCATCCTTGAAAATTCTTTTGTCATAATATAAAATGAGACTTGTATCATTGATATTTCTTGGAAAGGCATAAAGCGTATTGTCAACTGTACAAGATCGTACTGAATTATCAGTATTACTTTTGCTTACATGATATTCATAAAACTCATCAACGGGAGAAAGCACTTTTTCTTTTGCACATATTTCAACCTGATCATCGGTAAGATAAAATACATCTGCACCATCCTCGGAAGATTTGATCATCTTATCTGCTCCCAGACTTAATTCAGTTTTAACATTTAGTTCATACCTGTCATCTTCGAATTTTTTGATATAATGGTTGATAATTTCTTTGTCCGTCTCAACATATGTACTCTTATCCCAAAAGAGGATATCAATTTTATGATCTGTTTTTGCTGCTTCTTCTGCAATTTTGTCCTTGATTTTTTTAATCATTTTCTCTGACATAGGGTCAGCCGGCTCAGATTCTTCTGTTTCGGAAGTACTGACAACCGATGTTTCGGGTTCTGTTTCGAATACTTCTTTTGTATCTTCCGAATCGGTACAGCCTGCAGCAGATAAAATTGTCATCATCCCCACAAGCAGTAAAGCCGTTGTTTTTTTGAATATTCTACCCATAAAAAATCACCGCCGATATTTAATTTTAACAATTATAACACATGATTATACAACAATCAATGATGTTTTCAAATTTCACTATTGCATAATTGCCACAGTTTCAGAACTAAGTTTCAGAAATTTTTTAACTTGACAAATAGGAAAAATCGTTATATAATAAAAATACAAGGGACTTACCCTTTACGGCAGTCCCACATTGAGTTAAAAAGTAACCGTTATCTGTGGGGACAGGCGGTTACTTCTTTTTTATATCGTGGTTTGCCTTGATAACATCAAGAACAAAACGTCCGATGGCTATTATGAGCATTACGGTCTGAACAAAATCAGTGTATGTATTCATATTCACCCACCCCCTTCCAGGGGCTTTATTAAAAGATTTTCGCCCCTTTCTAAAAAGTTGGGGGCTGCCGCAAATCCGTCGGGAAAGTCACCTTGCATATTCATTCTACAATATTTTACCCATTTTGTCAATTAAAAATTAATACATCTTACCATTCCTGTTGTGCATTCAACTTTAATGAAATTAATCAGTTTATTGCCGCACTCCGGCAAAAACTCGGGGTGCGGCATAATTTTCCATTTTCAATTTTCCATTGATTCACGCACTTTTTTCGGTGATTTCTTTACGCAGGCGACGGATAATTTTCTTTTCA
Organism: uncultured Ruminococcus sp.; assembly: GCA_902773065.1. Classification (GTDB taxonomy): domain Bacteria; phylum Bacillota; class Clostridia; order Oscillospirales; family Acutalibacteraceae; genus UBA1213. The sequence goes on from CACYDD010000331.1 coordinate 2,531, forward strand.
AGACGTGAAATATAGGACTGGGAGATACCAAGAAGGTCGGCTACTTCCTTCTGGGTATGCGTTTTTTTTCCGTTCAGACCGAAACGCAGCTCCATGATGGACAGTTCCCGTTCGTTGAGTTTGCTGACAGCCTGCAAAAGCTGATGTTCCTCGGATTCCTTTTCAATGCGGATATTAACGGTATCGCTGTCGCTGCCAAGAATATCTGCAATTAAAAGCTCATTGCCGTCATAATCGACATTCAGCGGCTCATCGATAGAAATTTCATTTTTCTGCTGTGAACTTTTTCTTAGAAACATCAGTATTTCATTTTCGATACACCTTGAAGCATAAGTCGCAAGCTTGATATTTTTTTCGGGACGGAAGGTATTGACCGCCTTGATCAGTCCTATTGTGCCGATGGAAATCAGATCCTCTACGCATACATTGGAGGATTCAAATTTCTTCGCAATATAAACCACAAGCCGCAAGTTATGTGTGATCAGCGGCTCTCTTGCATTTTCATCACCGTCTTGTATACGCTGCATGACTGCCGCTTCTTCCTCAGCTTTCAAGGGCGGCGGCAGAGTCTCGGGACCGTTTATGTAGTAAATGCCGTCTTTGCCCATAATCATCATTTTTAACGCTGCAATTTTTGATGTTACCATTTCAGAAATTGATTCAAAGCTTTTCATGCTGTTTCCCCTTTCCACTCACTCAATAACTCTAACTTACCAAAAAATCCAACCATTATTCATTATTCTTTTTTCTTCATTCTTTATTCTTTTTCTATGGTATCAGTTCATAGGGTACAAGGGCATTTTGTCCTCCTGTGATTTTGTCGCTGCTGCATAGGGCAACATAGGCAGTTACTTTGAATTCCATCCCTTCATGAGTGATGGTGATATTGTCGCTTTTAAAAGACGGCAGAAGTCCTTCGCCGCCGACAGAAGCAAACGGTATCATCCTTATGCCTTTCGGCAGGGTTTCGGGAGAAGCTGTACCAACAGACAAAAGCGAGGGGATGTTTTTGAAATTGTCCGCCGCCGCAACGATGGCAGGTTCTCCCGAAAACGGCTCTTTGAGGGTATTCCCTGTGTCTATCTTTCCGTTTAAGCTGACAGTGTTACCGTCATATTCGACTCTGATCAGGCAGGAGGTATCCTTGAGCTCATTTCTGCCTGTGATACGCATGATAACTCTTAGGATCACATAGCAAATCACTGTTGTAATAACAAGGCTTATCGGTGACATATCAATATAGACACTGCTGTTTCGGATAAAGATATTCTGCGGCGAAAATACCAGCCATACTGCTATCATTGCACCGCAGTAACCGAAGCTGATCAGAAAGAATGCAGCGGCGGTCTTGACATATATTTTTTTCTCCATCGGTGCAAATGCTGCCCCGACCACAAGGCAGGCTGTGACCACGCTTAGTATCATTGACACGCCTGACGGCAGCGGCGGCAGCAGAATTACAAAGGAACACAGCCCCCCGACAGCCGCCCCTATAAGCAGCCTCCGCTGTCTGCACGAAACAGAAAGAAACCGCCTTACCGTCAGCAAAATGATATAATCAATCACAAAATTTACACAAAAAAGTATATCCGCATAAATCGTCTGCTCCAACTACTCACCCCTTGTATAATGTATAATTCATAATGCATAATGCATAATGAATGGCGTAAGAAAGTTTATTCTCCCTTTAAAGTTTTGAAGCATAGACAACATCATCCGCCCCCTCGACCCCATCAGTCGCTATCGCGACAGCTGTGCTGTGACTGATGGGGTCGACACACTGATGAAACCGGAAAGAAAAAAAAATTCCTCAGGCTACAACACCAATCTTCTCAAGTTAACGCCATTGCCCTCAGCCCCCGTTGCCGCTGAAACTATCATAACACGACCGTTACAAATAATTTGTCTTTTCCGAACGCTGAAAAAACAAAAAGCAGTACCGCACAGATAATAATATCTATGCGGTACTGTCCTGAATTATACTATGAGATATTATGTTGCCGATGAACATCCTCTGCGCCAAGCCCGAAACTGATGGACAGTGCCTCGTCAACCTTGTTCATATCATAAGGACTGAGAGCACCCATTTTTTCTTTCAGCCGCCGTTTGTCAATCGTGCGTATCTGTTCGAGCAGAACAACAGAATCCTTTGACAAACCACTGTTATCGGCATACAATTTAATATGCGTAGGCAGCTTAGCCTTTGTGCCGCGGCTTGTAATGGCGGCGGCGATCACTGTCGGGCTGTAGCGGTTGCCGACATTATTCTGGATAATCAGAACAGGACGGATTCCCCCCTGTTCCGAGCCGACGACCGGGCTGAGATCGGCATAATAAATATCTCCTCGTCTGATTAGCATAGCTTTTCACGCTCCGAATTTTTGTTTGATGCAGCTTTGGCTGCTGTTATGTGCTGATACTATTATTTTGTCCCACACAAGACGATTTAAATCACCGCTTTCGGAATCAGCACAATTTTATTACTATATTATATTCAAAATCCGGCTGTGTTGCACCTCAAAATTTATGTATTCTCTGCTTTCGACAACGACGTGAAAAATCTCCTCCTTAGAATAATCTCTGCTGATTGTAAAACGGTGATATATTTAAATATATGCACAGAGGATTGTTTTAAGAACAAAAAAAATTATAATTAAGATGTAACCTTTTGTGTTTTCATGCAACTAATCATATAAAAGCAGGACGGGAGGGATATTGTGCAAGTCTTTGACGAATTATACGACAAATATTATTCCGATGTGTTTCGGTTTCTGATGAAGCTGTGCAGTTATCATCAGGATACTGCCGAAGAACTGACACAGGAAACATTTTTTCATACATATCTGCAAATCACAAAATTCAAGGGCGACTGTCATGTCAAAACATGGATTCTTCAAATCGCCAAAAACAGATATTTCATGTATCTGCGGAAAAACAAAAATACAGAAATCAGTATCAGTGATGCTCTCCCCTACTTATCCGAAACAACCGAATCGGAGCCGGAAGACAAACTATTCAAAAAGAAACTGATACAGGATTCACTGAATATCATATTCGGATTTCAGGAAAATATGAAATATGTTGTTCTGAACAGAATCTACTGCAATATGCCCTATTCCGAAATAGCAAAACGTCTCGGGATATCGCAAAGTTCGGCAAAGGTTCTCTATCACAGAGGGAAACTGCTGCTGAGAGAGAAATTGAAGGAGGAATACGGTTATGAAATATAACTGCAATATTGTAAAAGACCTTATGCCGCTTTATGATGATGAGGTACTGAGTGAGGAGAGTAAAACAATGATACGGGAGCATATCAGCGAATGTGAAAACTGCAAAAATATTTTTAACGGCATGGAAAAGGAAACCGAGCCGGAAGAGGAAGAAGAAAAAGAAGCTGTGAAGGAATACGCCAAGCAAATCAAAAGAATACGAATCGCAATGGTGTGTCTGTTTATTATCCTTGCCTTTTTTGTAGGTGTACGGGCATTTTTAACAGAACATATGCATTGCAGCAACCCTGTTTCTGCCACTGCCAGACTTTACACCGTGATGTATACCGACACTCCCTATGCCATTATTCAGGAAGAGCCTGTTATCATCATTCTGTCAAAAAACCGTATGAGTTTTGATGAAGTACTGTCCGCTGTGAATCTGGAAGGATACAAAGAAGATGCAGAAATGCAGCTCGCCGGCGACCACTTTTTCAAAAAGAACGGCAAAACCATTATCATTTCCGAATC
>CACYDD010000332.1 GCA_902773065.1 uncultured Ruminococcus sp.
ATTTGATGAATCAGCCCTTTACAGCACCGCCGGTTACACCTGCAACATAGAATCTCTGCATTACAACGAAAAGAATCGTAATCGGGATCGCTATCAGCACAGCACCTGCGCAGAATACGGTAAAGTATTCATTACGTGTTTCCTGTCCGAGCATCTTGTAAAGACCAAGAGCGATCGTATAGGAATCCGAATTATCCTTCATGAAGTAGCTTACAAAAATGTAGTCTGCCCACGGACCTATAAATGTTGTAAGAGCCGTGTATACGATGATGGGTTTTGAAAGCGGAAGGATGATGATCCAGAAAATCTGGTTTCTGGTTGCTCCGTCGATTTTTGCCGCCTCATCGAGAGAACGCGGAATCGTATCGAAGAAGCCTTTTGCAACCTGATATCCTAAACCTGCACCTGCAGAATATACAATCACAAGTGCAAACAGCTGCTGTTTCAGACCAAAGATCTCCATGATATTATATGTAGCAGCCATGGACATGAAGCCCGGGAACATACCGAGGATCAGACCGAGGTTAAGGAATGTTTTACGGGATTTAAAACGAAGACGTGAAAGTGCATAACTTACCATAAGAATGATCAATGTTGAGATCACGCAGGAAAGAACTGCAACGATCAGGGTATTCAGGATCCACTTGAAATACGGGAAAGGCATTTCGTCTGCTGTATAGTAAACAATGTTGCCGTTCTGGTCTGTATAATGATCCTGTATAAGTCTTGCATAGTTATCTAAGGTAAAAGTTTTCGGAATCAGTCCGGTAGAAACGCCGTCACCGCTGAAAGAAGCCAGAACCAACCATACGATCGGAGCGATCCAGATCAGAACCAGAATGGACAAAATGACATAAACCAGTGTATTGACAGCTTTTTTCTTGGCAGCATAACCGCCCTGCATAGTTTTACTATTTGTCATGAGAATTCCTCCTCATTCTTTGATGCTTTAGACATATTGAACGTAATCAGTGAACCTGTTGCACAGATCACGAATACGATAATACCAATTACAGATGCAAGGTTGAAGTCAGAGCTTACTGTTGTCAGTTTATAGAGCCATGTTACGAGAAGGTCTGTCTGACCTGCCTTATAGTACTCTGCCGGACTCGGACCGCCGCCTGTAAGGAAGTAGATAACATTGAAGTTATTGATATTTCCTACGAATGTGGTAATAAGGTAAGGTGTGGTTACGAAGAATATGTAAGGGAATGTGATCTTTGTAAACTGCTGGAATGCGTTAGCACCGTCGATACGTGCACTTTCATAAAGATCTTCGGGAATATTCATCAGAAGACCGGAAGAAATCAGCATGGTATACGGGATACCAACCCACATGTTTACAACGATTACGGTTACTCTTGCCCATCCTGCATCCGAAAGGAACGGAATGGTAGCAAGACCCAAAGAATTCAGTGTTTCATTGACCGGACCTGAATCTGCAAGAAGAAGGCTGCAGATGAGGAGTGTTACAAACTGCGGAACAGCAGCGGTAACAACGAACATTGTTCTCCAGAAGCCCTTGAACTTAATTTCCTTCTTGTTGATAAGAAGTGCAAGGATAATACCGAAGATATAGTTCGTAAATGTTGCAAAGATCGCCCAGACGATTGTCCAGACAAGGATCTTACCGAAGGTTGCGGATTTGTCGGGGTTGGAATAGAAGATATCCGCAAAGTTCTTAAAGCCTACCCACCAGTACATATTTCCGGGAGGCTGATGCTCTTTATCATAGTTCGTGAACGCCATGAATATGGTAAAGATGATCGGAAGAACTGTAAATACAAGAAGACCAAGTACCGGAATGGTAAGAAGTGTTACATGGAAACGCTCATCAAGGAACGTTTTCATTTCTGCCATAAATCCGATAGGCTTTTTGCCGCTCTCTTTGATCTGCTGAGTAGCATAAGCACTTTTCGTGTTGGTAACATAGATTGCCAGAAATGCGATACACACAAGAACTGTCATTACAAAGAACAGAAGAACCTTGTTGGAATCATCCAATGTATCAAGGTTTGTTACCGATCTTGCATGGAAGATCGGATCCTCCTCGTACTGAGGCGGTATTTTACCGATAACACCGCTTACAACAGTGTTTTCATCAACCTGAACATTGGTAGAGTAGATCTTTGTGATATAACTCAAACCAAAATTGATCATATATATGATATACGCTGCTTCTACAGCCAGAAAAACAAGACCTTTTCCGATCTGTCCGTGCATCATATTACCTGCACCCATGATCACGTATGACAATTTTGTGCCGGCATCACCTTTGACGAACCTTTCGCCATATCCGGCAAAGCCCTTGCCTATGAGTGTAAACAATCCCTTAAAGAATCCGCCGATCGCCGCAAAAATCTTTGCAATAGCACCGGGAATCCCTGTGAAAAAGGATTTTATATTGTAGGCAATTTTCTGACCTGTGGTCATCTGGGCGTAGTCAAGAAAATTCATTCATATACAACTCCTTTATCAAGCATTTGCCCTTTGACTTTATTTGCTATGAACGGTCCGACCATTGACACGAACCGCCCATAGCAAATTTCAGTCTGTAAAAATGATTCAGTTATCAGGTATCTATCTGAGTCTGGATACTCTTAAGACTCTTCTTCAGTTCGTCATCACTGATTTTACCCTTCTTTGTAACGATCGTGCCGCCGAAGCCGCCAACGTTTGTTGACCAGTACTTACCGCCTACACTGGAACCCTGACCATGTGAGAAAGGCTGCTGATCTTCAATAGCCTTTCTTGCCGGATCTGCTGCTACATCCTTATCTTCAAGTGCTGTAAGATCTGTAGGAATAAGACCTCTTGTCTTATAACGCTCAAGCTGTGATTCTGTGTTGGTAAGGAAGTAAGCAAGTGTCTGGCTGGTTACAGGATACTTTGTAAACTGGTTAACGCCTACAAGCTTATATCCGCCGAAGGATTCGAGCTGTTTCTGCTCACCATTGATCAGTGCTGTCGGGAGTTTAGCTGCTCCAAGATTTTCTGCACCGATTGCATCCCTGATTGCCGGACCTTCCCATGTACCGATTACAGCAGCTGCAAGTGTACCGTCCTTGAAGCCCTTTGCAACAGCAGTGTTGTCACCTGAACCACCATCTGTACCGACAAATCCCTTGCCGACATTTTCTGCGACATGGCACATTGCCTTTGCTGCATTAAAGCCTTCGTCTGTATCAAATGTAGCACTCTGAACGCCGTTTTCATATTTGATGCTGACACCTGCAGAGAAATAGAACGCAGCGTTGTACCAACCGTTACCAAGATTAAAGTATACGCTCTTATTCTTTGAAGCAGCTGTTGCGATCATATCATCAAGGCTTGCAACATCCTTTTCATCCGGATACACACTCTTGTCATAGTAGAGGAAGTAACCGTTATCAGATGTTTTCGGGAACGCATACGGTGTACCGTCGATCTGATATGCATTAACTGTTTCCTCTGAGTTATTTGCAATTACGTTGTTGTTGAAAAGATCAATAACCGGTGCGATCGCCTTTGATTCAACAAGGGAAGAAAGCTGGTCATCTGCAAAGTTAAATACGTCTGCACCGTCTTTCGGAGACTCCAGGATCTTACCGCCTGCTTCGCCCTCACCGATGGATTTCAGCTTGATATCCAGTTCATAGCCTGCATCCTCATACAGTTTTTTGAATGCGTCAACGCGGCTCTTCTCAAATGTACGGTCATCTGCTGCACACCAGAGTTTCAGGCTGATCTTGCCGTTTGTAGCCGCAGCTTCTTCTTTCATTTTGTCCTTGATTGTCTGTGTCATTTCGTCAGTGTAGATATCCACTGCCTCAGCCGACGCCTTGGATTCACCGTCGCCGGAGTCAGTCGAATCGCCTGCTGCCTTAGATTCAGTTGATGTTCCGCCGGTGCTGTTCTGAGTCACCTCTGTCGGTCCGCAGCCTGCAAGAGCAGCAGCAGACATCATTGCGGTAAGGAGCAGTGCAAGTGCTCTTTTTGATTTACTAACCATGTTAATGATCCCTCTTTCTAAAAAATTTCACGCACGTTTGTGCCTTTCCGGCAACGAATACCGACTGCAAATTGCACAACACGGCAATATGGCATTCGTCAGCCACTATATAAATAATATCATACACATTCCCCAATTTCAATGGGAGACTGTCGTTTTTATCTACATTCATAATAAACTATCATTATTTTTGTTAATTTTAACATTGCTTTTTACAAAATTTAGTAATTCAGTATAATTTCAACATATTTTTTTGTTCACTTCGCTTTCATTTGCTTTGTGCAAATTGCATATCCATATTTTGAACAATCTTAATAATCTATTTCCAATCTGTTAATTTTCGAATAAATGAGACCGATTCCCTAAGTCTTTCTTTCTTTTTTGCCTCCTGATTTGTCAAATTACACAAAACATCATTTTTGCACCTATCACTAAATTTTCACCTAATCTTTTGTGCAATAGCCTTAAAAATTATTGAAATAAGCTTAAAAAGAATAGGGGTTAGGATTTAGGATTCAGGATTCAGATATAAAACTCCCCCACTTCAAAATAACCGTTGATCATTTCAGCACTCCGACAGCAATCAAAATAATACCGGAAAGAATACTGAAATACATTTTGTCTATTCTTTGTACTTGGCTCAGACTGCTGCCGATCAGCTCTCCCAGCCAGAGAAACCCGAACTGAAACAATCCGCAGAAAACAGGGATCAACACTTCCCTTCCTCCGACACCTGCTCCGATTCCTGCCGCAAATGAATCCGCAGAGATTGCAGCGCCGATATAGCAGGCTTCGCTCAGTTCCACAATTTTTGAGCGGTTGATATCGCATGAGTCCGGTTTACGTAAAATTTTTGCAACGATATTGATCCCCTTCCCTTTTTCTTCCTTCTCCGATTTATGCTTTTCCCTTATTGCCCCTATGACAATGTACAGCCCCAAAGCTGTCAGCATTACTGTGCCAAGCAAACTGCCTGCTGCTTCGGGAATGATTGTCCCCAGTACATCACCTATAAAAACAGCTGCCGCCGTTACGGCTGCCGATATCAGAGCAATCACCAGTTTTGATATCAACGGCGTTTTAATTCCTCTCAAAGCACATGACAACCCTATTCCAAACGCATCTATACTAAGTGCCGCCGAAAACAGCAGCATTTCAGACATATTCATTCTTTCACCGCCATTAAATACATTTTTACACTACATATTATGCAGATTAGAGCGTTCGCGAAAATAATTTTATACTATGAGTATAATTTTAATCGTTATCTCGAATTGTATAAAAATAGTTATAAAAAATATCTTGCAATTTTGATAGGAATGTGTTATTATAATGAAGTCGTCAAGAGCGACACAAATGAATAGTTGGTGTTGATGACGTCGAGGGTTCACCCGTTCCCATGCCGAACACGGAAGTTAAGCTCGATAGTGCCGAAGATA
>CACYDD010000333.1 GCA_902773065.1 uncultured Ruminococcus sp.
CGTATTGCGAAAGTCTTATCTTAGCAGATTTCTTGACCTTCTTGAAATCTGGATGCTTGTGGAACTTGAACTTTTTCAATCGCAAAACATTTTGTCCTCTCAGTACGACTACCGCTTCGTCCAAAGGCATTCTAATGACTTCATCCATTGTCAGATAAGGTCGTTTGCCAACGGAACTGGTCATTCGGAAACCTGTTCCCATTACATCAACTTCCTCTGATTTGGACGATACATCTACCGTCATCGTTCCGGATCGTTCCGATAAGATTTCCGCACTTGTCATGTCATTGCTGCCAAGCCAGATTTGCGTATCGCAGCATCCTACAATCTCTTCCCGTTCTTCGGGTGAATAACGGTTATCAAGCTGAGAAATCAATTGGATAATCGGCACTACGTTAATGCCGTACTTTCGCACAGTGGCTAACTTTCTGCCTAAGTCCGGTATGATTCCGATGGACGGCAATTCATCCAACACAACATTGACCTTAACAGGCAAAGATTGATTCTCACACGTTTTTCCAAAGTCTGCCATTTTAATAAACAAGAACGAGAAGAACAGAGATGAAAGGAGTTGATAGGTGCTGTCCTGATCGGACATGATAACGAAATAAGCACATCGTTCCTTTCCCGGTGCAGTCAAGTCTATATCTTCGTTTCCGGTCATTTGACGAATTTCTTCTGATTGGAAAATCTGGAGACGTGTGGCCAGACCAGAGGCAAATGCCGTCTGTACTTGTTCTGTGGCTTGTGCGTAGATATTGTACGGCTGCTTTGCCGGATGATTCTCGTCCAAAATCGATATGTTGCTCAAAGTGCTTTTGAACTCATCCGATGCCAACAATTTGTACATCGCTCCGATGCTCTTTCCTCCAGTATAGACCTTGGAATTCACATAGAGGAGAAGTGATTTCAGCAGATTTTTCTCGCCGTTATCCCAAAACGGATCACCTTTTTCTCCTTCGAGCGTATTTCTGATGATGGTTGTAACCGCTATCTGGACTAATAACTGATCTGTTCCTATGTCGGCGGTGATATTCCAACTGTCTGACTTTGACGGATCGACAAGGTTAAACACCTTGACTTTGTACCCACAATCTCTTGCATATCCTCCCATTGACTCCAACAGTTCTCCTGATGGATCAGTACAGATAAAGGATTCTCCACGCCGGATGCACTGTGCAAGGTACGGTCTGACAAACATATACGATTTACCGGAGCCGGGTGCGCCTACAACAAGAATGTTCATGTTCTCCTTGTTGATGGCATTTTTTAATACCAATTTTCCATTTGGAAATGTACCGAGGATGATTCCGGTATCTTCAGTACGGAGCTCACCTCGTACTGACAGAAGTTCATGTTCTCCATCAGCCGTCAGCAGTTTTTTGGCTTGTCGGTGTGTCAGCGACTTTGCTGTTCCATAGGTTCCTTTTTTACTGACCGTGAAATTTCGTGGATCTCTCCTGCGATTCTCAATTTTGCCCTTGATTATCAGTATGAAGATAATTAAGAATATGATGCCTACAATCAGCAAAGCCCATTTCAGATGCTCCCAATCAGTAAGACCTAAACAGGTGCTTTCGATGTCAAGCGGTGGTCCTTTGTACGACTGCGTTTGGAACGCTACATCAATCGACTTAATCAGATTGGACAAAAACCCCAAAACATACGCCATGATTGCAAAAAGCAGTCCGAGCAAAAGCCCTCCAAAGATGCTTTTTACAATTCTCAATCTTCTATCGCCTCCCTTATATCGTTAATTTTAATATGATTGAAAACGATCTTGGCCGGTGCCATAATCTGCGCTATGAAATCCATTTGAAAATCATAGCATAAGATACGACCGGTGAGATCGTTGACAAGCAAACCTTTTTGGAATTTGAATAGTCTTGTAATGTCGCATGAGCAGCCATTCAGAACAGGATGACCTTCTTCATCAAAGCCGTCATTGATGGTAGCAAAATCGACAGTGCCTTCTTTGTAATTCTCCCTGAAAGCCTCATCCACAGAGTCATTATAATCTTTATGGCACATTACGAATAACTGCATATCACCGTCCGGCGTTTCCGGTACGATGTATATGTGCCGGAATGCCTGATTTAGTATGACAGAACTTGGTCTGATCTTTTTCTTTCTATTGCCGAGGATCATTTCTGATGCCGTCTCAAATCCATCTACCAACATGATAGCATGAGATGATCTGTCCGGCTTGACATTGATAAATTCACCGTTCTGTGTCAATATGCCTGCTTTATTCTCAGTTGCAAAACCGAGTGGATATCTGTTGTTGTGGATGTTGTAAAGCAAATAGCAATCTGTTCTTGTCAGTATTAGTCCCATCATGGCACTGTTTCTGATTTGCTGCACATAATCCTCCAACTCGTACTTAATCTCCACTGAACTGTAGAAGATTGGCTCATCTGTCAATAAGCTGTTCTTGATAAGCGGTCGTGGCGCATCATACGACTGCGATTGACGACTGCGAGAAAAAACAAACGGTTTCTTATCCGGTAAGAACTCTATGTCAGCATTGATTAAAGAACAGTACGTCATGGCAAATAGGTGTCTGCGGTATCGTCTGCTTTCTTCTGGTCTGTTTCTCGTGTCAATATATTTGTATCTGGTTGGATTTTGTTCTTTAGCACTAATCAGACTTTTATTGGTCAGCACAAGACCTTTTATGCCATCCTTATCCTGAATTCGTATTTTGCCTTCTTGATATAGTCTATGTCTTAACTGTTTTGCATAGGCTTCTGTAACCCCAATACGCTCCATTTGTGTGTATGGAAATTCGCCACTCAGAGAAACTATTGTCACCAATCTGTCTTTAATACTAAGCCGTCTTGAAAACGACTGCGTGTGTTCATTATCCAAAGAGTTCACCTCTTTTTATGAGTTCTTTACCCGTAGTCTCCTTTGACTTGGGGTAAAAAAAACTTAAAAAAGCCGCTATTTATGCGGTTCTGATGGCAAAAATTTTGATAACCAAAATTGATTCAAAAAATGCAATTTGGTTATCACGATTGTGAAAAACAATTAGCGACTTCTTATTCACAATCTGTTGTTGGTGAGATAGTAATTTCTGTATGAGGTGACTCTCCTTTACGACTGCAAAGGAGGATATCCACCCCACTGTCATCAACAAACAGCATGGTAGATATGATGTTGATGACGTGGTGTATCTCTACATTGTCGGTATCACGGATGTGTCTCGGATTATTGTTGTCGTAAATGGAACGAATTTCCACTAACGGATGATAGAATTTTCGAGGATTGTATTTGTTCACAAATCGCTGAAGAATATAAGAGAGAGGCTCAACAATGAATCTGTCCGAATTGACGGATTTGTTTTTGGGAAGGAGATACGGTAGAGTAATGTGTATTTTATCTTCCACTCTCTCAACGCTGAATCCCAGTGTTTCTGTTGCAGCCGCCAAGTAAATATCCTTGTCTATTCCCATACTAACAATTGCAGTTTTCCGAATATAATCGGTCAGCCGTTCTGATTTTAGAGCCAGTGCCAGTATAGTTTCCTGAACCTCTTCTTCAGAGGAGGTATGAAACATTTTTTCAGCCTCTACACTCAAATCCTTAATATTACGGACAATTGTAATCATTTTATCGTAATCCATTTTGCACCATCACCTACTTTTTTAGAAGTCATAACTTTCAATGCTGCCGTCTTGTGCAACGGTACACATCGCAATGCAATTGATCTCTTTCAATATCTGTTTTGGAATTCGATCCGCCTCGTCATCACCGTCAACAATGACAATTCGTTTTGGAATATGATCGGTGTCAATTTGCCCGTTGATGGCGGCTGTTGTAACCCGATAATCTTTAGATGACAAATGGACTATTTCGTATAATGAGTCGTCATCCTTCAGCATGAAGAAAATCAAAACGCCTTTTGTACCGGCATACTCTTCTGCAATGTCGGGAAACTGATTGAGAATCCAAAGTGACTTGATAAGTCTATCTGAAACTTTGCCGTCAGATGTCGGCAAACAGTACATATCTTCATTCAGTAAATAGTTAATGTAGTTTTCTCTAACCAATCTCCGCAAACAACTGCTCAACTTTCTTTTACGTTTGTGGTTAAGTTGTTCATTATCCTCAGAACAGAATCTTTGATAGAGTATCTTACGAGGGACACATTCGTATTCCCGTATCATGTGTGTTACAGATTTTTCAAGTTCTGAACTGTCCATGTTGCCATCTCCTTTCTCCGAAAATTTGTGGAAGCGGACTTTATCACGGAAAAATCCACCGGAAAACCGTATAGAAAGAGGAAAACGTGTTTACTCCTTGTTGACG
>CACYDD010000334.1 GCA_902773065.1 uncultured Ruminococcus sp.
AGCAGTGGTTCGTAAAAATGAAGCCGCTGGCAGGTCCTGCGATCGATGCCGTTAAAAATGACGATACAGAATTTGTTCCGCCGCATTTTGAAAAGACCTATTTCCACTGGCTCGAAAATATCCGTGACTGGTGTATTTCCCGTCAGCTCTGGTGGGGTCATCAGATTCCTGCTTTTTATTGTGATGACTGCGGCGAAACCGTTGTCACAAAGGAAAACGAAGCAGTTTGCCCGAAATGCGGAAAGAAAATGCGTCAGGATCCCGATACACTCGATACATGGTTCAGTTCGGCACTCTGGCCGTTCTCAACACTCGGCTGGCCTGATGAAACACCCGAGATGGATTATTTCTACCCGACAAGCGTACTGGTAACAGGCTATGACATTATCCCGTTCTGGGTCATGCGTATGATGTTCAGCGGACTGGAACATACAGGAAAAGCACCGTTTGAAAAGGTTCTGATTCATGGTCTTGTGCGTGATTCACAGGGCAGAAAAATGAGTAAATCCCTTGGCAACGGCATTGACCCTCTTGAGGTGATCGAGAAATTCGGTGCAGATGCACTCAGACTGACGCTTGTAACAGGTAATGCACCTGGTAATGATATGCGTTATTCCGAAGAGAAAATCACCGCAAGCCGTAACTTCGCCAATAAGCTCTGGAATGCCGCAAGATTCATTCATATGAACATAGACGATTATGATGTTAAGAATGAGCTTCCCGGGGAGCTTACAACCGAAGATAAGTGGATTATTTCTACACTTAACTCTGTTGTAAAAGTTGTAACAGAGAATCTCGAAAACTTTGAGCTGGGCGTTGCTGTTCAGAATATTTATGACTTTACATGGGATTGTCTGTGCGACTGGTATATCGAGCTTGCAAAGGCACGTTTGCAGAGCGAGGGTCAAACAGCTCAGAATGCAAGACAGGTACTGGTATGGGTAATCGACAAAACCTTAAAGCTCCTGCACCCGTTCATGCCGTTTATCACAGAAGAAATCTGGCAGTCACTTCCGCACGAGGGCGACACCATCATGACACAGCAGTTCCCTGTATATGATGAGAGCTATCATTTCCCCGAAGCTGCAAAGGAAATGACAATGGTAATGGATGCCATCAAGGCAATCCGTAACCGCAGAGCGGAAATGAATGTACCGCCTTCCAGAAAAGCAAAGGTTTATATTGCCGCAAAGGAGCAGGAGATTTTCAGAAACGGTTCTGCTTTCTTCTCTCGTCTTGCAAGTGCAAGCGAGGTTGAGGTTGCCGAACACTATGATATTGAAGGTGCAGTAACCGTTGTTACTGCCGATGCGAAAATCTACATTCCGATGGACGAGCTTGTTGACAAAGAGGCGGAACTCAAACGTCTTAACAAAGAGCTTGAAGCCGCAAAGAAAGACCTTGCATTCAATGAAAAGAAGCTGAATAATCAGGGATTCCTCTCAAAAGCACCCGAAAAGGTAGTGAATGAGATCAAAGCCAAAGCTGCAAAATTTGCAGAAAAAATCGAAATGATCCAGGCAGCTATCAACGCATTACAGTAACGCAGAATGACAATCTTAAATTTATCGCCGCACTCCAAGTAAAAACAGGAGTGCGGCGTTTGTAAAACGACTTCAGGTGAGCTTTACGTTCAATAAATTCACAGGGACAATACCTTAGAGGATACTGTCCCTGTGATTATTTGTATTCGTTTGTGTGGAGAAGCTCCTCTGCCCTTTTAACCTGTTCGGCTGTCGGGGTCGGAACACCCTCTAAGGGATATTTCATCTTCAGTTCCTCCCACTTCAATGTGCCGAGGGTATGATACGGAAGAATTTCTACCTTTTCTACTGTTTTCAGAGTAGAAATAAATTCGTGCATCACAATGAGGTCTTCTTCCTTATCCGTAATTCCCGGAACAAGAACGTGACGAATCCACATTTTCTTTCCATGGTCGGAAAGCCATTTTGCCATATCAAAAATATTGGCATTTTCAACACCTGTCAGCGACTTGTGACCTTCGGGGTTCATGTCTTTCAGGTCAAGCATTACCAGATCGGTAACATTCATCAGTTTTTCAAACTGAGAAAGCCACTCGGGGGCGCTGCTGAAAGGCTGACCTGCGGTGTCGATCGTTGTATTGATGTTTTCCCTTTTGGCAAGCGTAAAAAACGCTGTGACAAATTCCTGCTGTAAAAGCGGCTCGCCGCCGCTGACGGTGATACCGCCGTTATTTTTCCAGTAACTCTTGTACCTACGAACGTGCTGAAACAGTTTCTGCGCCGTCCACTCCTCCCCCTGACTGTTCCATGTGTCGGGGTTGTGGCAGAATTTACAGCGCATTTTGCAGCCGCTGAGAAAAACAACAAACCGTACTCCGGGTCCGTCCACAAGCCCGAAGGTTTCAAGCGTGTGGACTTTTCCGGTAATATTTAAATCAATTTTGCTCATGATCAAAGTGTAGCATGGCAGGTTCTTGAAATAACATCAAGCTGCTGCTCACGGGTCAGATCGATAAACTTAACTGCATAACCCGATACACGGATAGTAAAGTTAGCATACTCTTCCTTCTCGGGATGCTCCATAGCGTCGATCAGCTTTTCAGTACCAAATACATTGACATTGAGGTGATGCGCACCCTGATCAAAGTAACCGTCCATAACCTGAACGAGGTTGTCAATACGCTCCTGCGGCTCATGACCGAGAGCATCGGGGTTGATTGTCTGTGTATTGGAAATACCGTCAAG
>CACYDD010000335.1 GCA_902773065.1 uncultured Ruminococcus sp.
GACCGTATCCTTGCCTATAAAGTTGTTAATATTGAAGCAGTAACACCCGATAAAACCGAGCTTCTGGAAGTTGTCAAAGGCAAGGATCACTGTACGCTTCTCACTTGTACCCCTTACGGTATCAACGACAAACGGCTTCTTGTCCGCGGCGAGCGTGTCGCCTATGATCCCGAAACAGCTCAGGCAAATCCTGCCGCAGCTTCTGCCGGCAGTGATGCCGATGACGAGCTTGCAGACGAGGTTCGCAGTCAGCTTTTTGTGATTATCGGTATCGCACTTCTTGCGATTCTGCTTTATATTGTGGCTCTTTTATGGCTCATATATACCATTAAAAAACGCAATTCTGCTCCGCCGAAGCATCTCAGAACAACGGAGGCTGAAAATGGCGACGACCCTTAAAAAACAAATCAAACGCAGACTTCCGCTTGTGTTTATCTTCCTTGTACTCCTTGCCGGCATAGGACTCTTTATGTATCCGATCGTCAGCAACTGGTACGGCGAATATACCGCCAATACCGAAATCACAAGCTACGATAACAAGATTCAGCAAGTCGGAGACGATGCGATCAAAAGAATGCAGAAGGCAGCCGAGGACTATAATACCGCCCTCGCCGTCCACGATTCAAAAAAAATATCTTCAACCGATTATAATTCCCTTCTTGCTGTCACAGACAGTATCGGTTATATAGAGATTCCGAAAATCAATGTCTATCTGCCGATTTATCACGGCATGGACGATGAGGTTCTTCAAAAGGGTGTCGGTCATATGGAGGGTACATCCCTACCTGTCGGCGGCAGAAGTACCCATGCGGTTCTTGCAGGTCATACCGGTCTGCCCTCGGCAAATCTCTTTACCGACCTCGACCAGCTTGAAAAAGGCGATACCTTTTATATTCATGCACTTGACAAGGTGCTTGCCTATGAGGTAGACCAGATCAAGACGGTGCTGCCATATGAAACAGATGATATCCAGATACAGGAAAAGGAAGACTATGTTACCCTGATCACCTGCACTCCCTACGGTATCAACAGCCACCGCCTTCTTGTCCGCGGCACACGAATTCCTTATAAGACACAGGATATGGCACACACAAACCCATGGCCTGTCGTTCATAAGGAACAGCAGAAGATTCCGTTCAGAACAATCGTATGGTACGCCGCCCTGATCATTATTGCGATCGTTATTTTAGTAATTCTGTTAATTCTTTTTATCCCTGTTTTTCATAAAAGAAAACAAAATAAAGAGGACGAACCGCCCGAAGAACCTGCGGCTGATCCGCTCGGAGAATCAGGCTCTTAGGCTCGTTTATTTGGAGGAATTGTTATGAAAAAACACACATTCAGAAAGCTTTCAGCAATGCTGATGACCCTATGCCTGATTGTTCTTTCCGTTATGCTTCCGGTTCATGCAGCTGATACCGAACGTACTACGGGTACGATAAAGGTTACGGTTGATCCGAATTTTGAAGGAATTCCGATGTACCTGATCGAAATCGGCTCTTATGAAAACGGCGAAATTACCATCAGCCCTGAATATCAGGCACTCGGCATCACGATTGATTCATTGAATTCAAACAGCGGAGTGATTCAGGCAGCCGATGCCGCCACTGCATATGCAAGAGAAAATAACATTCAGGGTACAGTCGGCAGGATCGATATGGACGGCGAAATTCTGTATAAGGATGTTCCTCTCAATAAGCTTTATCTGATCATGCAGCCGATCGGTCAGGAAATTGTAACTGTTCAGCCGATCATCCTTACTATGCCTACAGTCAATGCAGATAAACAGACAATCTATGATGTTCCTGTTAAGGCGAAAAATGTTGATAAAGAAAACGAGATGTATAAAGGTGCTGTGATCCTTAACAAAGTAGACGAAGAGAAACAGCGTCTTGAAGGTGCAGATTTTACCCTCTGGCGTAAAATTTATTATACTGATCCTACTAAGATCAGTGATGATCTTGAAACAGGCGAGGATGATACCGGTACATATTACTGGAAGCATATCGGAGAAACTCTGACCACTGACAGTAACGGTCAGATTTCCGTAAGTGGGATTCCGTTTGCTGACTATCGATTCATCGAAACAGCAGCACCCGATGGCTACATTCTTGATGATACACCGCAGGAATTTACCATTTCAAAGTACGGTACGATCAAAGTTGAGAATGATGTATATGTAAAAGATACAGGCTCTCCTGTTATTCTGACTGTTGAAAATATCAGCATGACAGACAGTTCCGAACCTGAGTCATCCGAACCGGTAGAGAGCGTTCCGTCCACACCCGAATATTCTGAAGAATCCGAATATCCCGGAGCAACATCACAGACGGAGATCACAAACTCAACAGCTGCACCGGGAATCAGTGTCACAGCGAATGAAAAGCCTGTCTGGGAAATCACAGGTCAGGATATCACACAGTTTATTATCATCGGTGTTATCGTTGCCGTTTCACTTGTAGTAATCATTCTTCTCTTTGTAACAAGCGGCAAAAAGAAAAATAAAGATGAACAATAATCCTTACTGAACTTCAGCGGTACATCTTTTTCGATGTACCGCATTTTTAGTGATATTACACAAATTTTACACAAAAATATTCTCTTGTTGGTAATAAAAAGTTCTTGATTTTACCTGCCATTACAGTTTATTATAGTATAAGAAGTATGATATGTTTTTAATTTGAAAGGATACTTTATGAATAATAACGATAACAATTCACCCGAAAAGGAAGAAACTTCCGAGGACAAAAGCTTCTTTCATCTTCCTGAAATATTAAAAATTGATTTTGACAAGCCTGTTCCTTTTAAACAACAGTTTGCTTTTATGAGTACCGTCCTGGTGATATCCTGTCTGCTTTTTACTGTGGTTTATATTCAGCAGATGTTCGCGGGCAATATTGCTTCTGCTGAGGACGGCAAACCCACTTCTGTCGCAAATGACGAGGTTTCAGGAACACCGGCTTCTGACACCTCATCTTCCGCTGAAAAGGAAGAGAAAAAACCTAAGAAACAGCAGAAGAAGGTAACAAAGATCTCAACAGTAGGTGCGGATATCCTGAAAAAAATGACAACCGTTGAAAGAACACCCGATGATATTCATAAAGGATCGCTGATTTTAGTTAATAAGGATTATTCTTCCGCACTGGATGGCGAAAATATTACTATGCTGTCTGAGGAAAAATCCGATTCCTATGTTCTTTCGGATAATACTGTCGGCGTAGATGCAGAAATTATTCCGCACCTGAACAGTATGCTGGATGATTTCGAGTCTTTGTATGGAGAAACTGATATCATGATTGCCTGTGGGTACAGAGGCTATGAGACGCAGGTAAGCTTGTATAATGATGAATTGGATGACAATGATACTGAGGGTGACCAATGGGTAGCTCCTCCGGGTTACAGTGAACACCAGACAGGCTATGTGTTTGATTTTGATCTGAATCTTGCCGACGGCGGCAAAGCGGGTATTAATTATGACGGTGAAGGTGATTACGCATGGATCAATAATAACTGCGGCGAATACGGTTTTATTCTCCGCTATCGTGAGGGAAAAGAGAAAATTACAGGCTATCTTTTTGAGCCGTGGCATTTCCGGTATGTAGGTTTCCCACATTCCGAGTATATTGAGGATAATGATATTACCCTTGAGGAATATATGGAGCTTCTGCACAAGCATGATGATGAGGATGTAATTCTGATGGAGGATCATGATGGTCATCAGTGGTGCATATAATATGTTGAGGGCGATGATTACGATACAACTGATGTTCCTGTCCCTGCTAATTACGAATATGAAATTTCAGGTGACAATCAGCACGGTTTTATTGTAACGGTTAATTTAAACAAGTGATTAGATGCATCGGTCCACCCGGGTCGATGCATTTTACTTTGTTGGTGAATTTCCCAAAAAAATTTTGACATTTATGTGAATTTCTGCATAAAGACTTGAAAAAAATGTCGAGAAATAGTATAATGCAATTATACGACTTATTGTGAGGTGAAACAGTTGAATCCGGGTGATATTGTCAGACTTGTAACAGCAGCGTTGTTTTTTCTTGCAGTTGTTGCCATTATTGTCATTATCCTGGTGATAAGGGCAAAGGTAATCAAATATCAGAAAGAATGGGGACTACAGGCAAGAGGAATTTTCAGCGATATCAATTCAACAAAGGATGTCGGAAAGAACCCTGCGTCACTAAATGGTATGGACAGGATCTATATCCCGAAAATACAAAAGGATTTTCCCGGTTTTCAGCTTGCACCGGTCATACCTCAGGTGGAAACCTTTATCAAAACATTCCTGGACAGTGTGGAGGATAAGGATACTTCCGCTCTTGAAAAACTGGCGATCGCACCGAGTTTGATTGACAGAGCCGAAGAAATCATCAAGGATGTCAACTCTCAGGGACTGGATGTTTACTATGACAATATTGTGATCCATAAGACTGTGATCAGTGAATATGTGAGGGAACATGGTATGGTGATCATCAGATTTCAGTCGGCAGTCGGCTACCTTCACTATGCCGAAAACAAAAAGGGCAAACTTGTCAGCGGCAGCAAAGAAGTGGCGGAGGAAACGGTATATGTGACCTCCTATGCGCGGATACTTGATTCGGAACTGGCAAGACAGTCGGGTGTGATTGATGTGATAGGACTGAACTGTCCTAACTGCGGCGCACCGCTGAGATCGTCCGATGTTACATTCTGCGAATTCTGCGGAACGGGCGTATCAAATATGACCGAGGATGTCTTTGGCTGGACATTTACGGATATAAAAGAAAAAAACAGA
>CACYDD010000336.1 GCA_902773065.1 uncultured Ruminococcus sp.
ATGGAAAAATATAGTGTATAATGATGTAAACTTGAATTCAGGAGAAAAATCAATGGATTTTAAAGGAAAAAACTGCCCTGTGTGCAGCGAAAAATTCAAAGAGGATGACGATGTGGTCGTATGCCCGAAATGCGGTGCACCGTACCACAGAGATTGTTATGCAGAAAAGGGAAAGTGTATTTTCCCTGAGCTTCACAAGGAAGGCAAAGCATGGAAATCTACACTGACAGATGAAGATGATAAGGATATAGAAGAGAACAGCGAAGAGGATGAAAATCTTGTTGTTTGCAGACATTGCGGTCATAAAAACTCAAAGGATTCTATCGTTTGCGAAAAATGCGGCGATTTTCTGACTGCTCCTACATTTATCGGAAATTTCTCGGATATGGATGAGGAAGACTTTGAAAATTTCAAGGAACAGATGCGCAATGCGTCTCCGATTTTCCAG
The DNA here is from genome assembly GCA_902773065.1 of uncultured Ruminococcus sp. Taxonomy (GTDB): domain Bacteria; phylum Bacillota; class Clostridia; order Oscillospirales; family Acutalibacteraceae; genus UBA1213. The sequence continues at coordinate 449 of CACYDD010000336.1, forward strand.
AACGGCAATTTCTATGTCAACGGTGTCAGTCCGTATAACTTCGGCATTGACAAGGACGAGGATTTTGAGGGGGCAAGTGTAGAAGAAGTATCGCATTTTGTCGGCAGTAATTCCCTGTATTATCTGCCTGTTTTTTCGAGAATCAAAAAATTCAATACCAGCAGATTTAATTTCGCTGCATTTATTTTCGGCGGCGGTTGGTATTTTTACCGCAAACAGTATCTCAAAGGTACTTTGATCACACTGTTCACAATGTTCGTAACGATCGCACAGTCCTTTGTGGATTATTTCTGGGCGAATGAACTTTTTGAAAACCTTGAAAAAGCTCTGAGCGAATCAGGAGTTACACCGTCTTACACGGAATACTATAACTGGATCACACAGAATTATTCCACACAACAGATCGCGATCATGTGCCTACCGACTGTTTTCTGGCTGATTCGTCTTGCGATCATCATCTTCTGCGGATTGTTTGCCAACAGAGGATATTATAAACATACTGTCAGATCGATAAAGAAAGTTAAAGACAAAAACCCCGATCCGGAAAAAAAGAAGCTGCTTGAAAAACTGACTCAGAAAGGCAATGTAAAACCGGGTCTTGCGGTGATGCTTATTACCTGCGAAAATATCATATGTATGGCTGCTGCCTACTTTTTTACGACGATAAAATGATGTATGTCAAATCAAGGAGGAAAATCTATGAAAGTCACGAAAGCTGTAATTCCTGCAGCCGGTCTCGGTACAAGAGTACTGCCTGCCACAAAAGCAATGCCCAAAGAAATGCTTACGATCGTTGACAAGCCTGCTATACAGTATATTGTAGAGGAAGCTGTCAATTCGGGTATTACGGATATCCTGATCATCACCAACAGAGGAAAAGATGTCATTGAAGATCATTTTGACCGCTGCCCTGAGCTGGAGGAAAGACTCCTTGCTTCAAAAAAGCAGGATGTTTATGAAGAGGTTGTTTCCATTTCAAAACTTGCCAATATCTATTTCATCCGTCAGAAGGAAACCAAAGGTTTAGGTCATGCCGTTAACTGCGCACGTTCCTTTGTAGGAAACGAACCTTTCGCCGTTTTATATGGTGATGATGTTATTATCGGTGACGATCCTGCCTGCGGACAGCTCATCAGAGCGTATGAGAAATACGGAAAAGTTGCTGTTGGCATCAAGGCTGTTCCCGAAGCCGATATCCATAAATACAGCTCACTCAAAGTAGATCATCTCGAAGATAATCTTTTTAACTGTACCGATATGGTAGAAAAGCCGCAGACAAAAGAAGCTGTTCTTTCTCTTTACTCCATTCTCGGCAGATGTGTGCTGACTCCCGATATTTTCGATATTCTTGACAATACTGCTCCCGGTGCGGGCGGAGAAATCCAACTGACGGATGCAATGAAAACCCTCGCTCAGACAGTCGGTATCACAGGTGTTGATTATACCGGCAAACGCTACGACATGGGCGACAAGCTCGGTATTCTTCAGGCTACTGTAGAAATTGCCCTGAAAAACCCCAGCCTCGGCGAACCGTTCAAGGCTTATCTGAAAGAAATTGTTTCAACATTATAATTTTATCGACAAACACCCTTGACTTTTTAGGTCAGGGGTGTTATAATTTTATCTGTTATGTGTATGCGTAACTATCCTTGCTCCCTATGGGGGCCAAATGTCCGGAAGGAGGTACAAGAAAATGGCAGTTATCAATTCTTATGAAGCCGTTTACGTTGTTTCTTTGAAGCAGGGTGAAGAGGCTGTAGCAGAAACTGTTAATA
>CACYDD010000337.1 GCA_902773065.1 uncultured Ruminococcus sp.
CGGAGTAAAACAGCCGGTTATCGCCCGAATGGAAAACGGAACTTCCGTTCCTAATCTCAGCACTATATTAAAATTACTTGCTCCTCTCGGAAAGACACTTGCTATTGTTCCTCTTGAAGGTGCTTGAGTGAACAAGATAGTGAACAAGTCACCGTACAAGATACCATACAAGATAATTTACAAGACTTTTTCAAGGATTGTCACACGGCAGTCCCTTTTTCTGTCATATCCAAAACAATTCCTTCGTCAGCTTTATCACTCTGTTTTCTTCTGATAACAGGCTCATCGTCTTTGGCTTCTTCGCCGTCCCTGAAAGCAAGCTCTTTTTTCAAGTGATTGATGCTGTTTTCCGTTTCTTCAAATTTTTGTTTTGTAATAGGGTTGCCCAAATGCTTAGGTGAAATTTAGCTATTATATCAAATATGTGGTGGCTTTTTCCTGTTACATATTGAATCAAAAGCACAAATATGATATGATAAGGACAATTATTCAAGTTTTATTCGCTTGATTCAGAAAGGAAACAAAGCATGAAAAAAGGAATAATAGCATGGTTAACTCTCTGTGCATTGATGTTGTCGGTACTATGCTCCTGCACGAATGATACGACCGAAAAAAGTTCGCAAAGTGAGGACAACTCCGCCACAAGCACTGCCTCTGCGGATACTTCAGCAGATGATGAATAGAGCAAGGTAACACTTACTGAAGGACGCACCATATTCATCTATATGTGCGGCTCAAATTTGGTGACAAAGCAGGGGCTTGCCGGGAAAAATATTGACGAGCTGCTGAAAGCGGAGGTAGGAGATAATCTACATATCATCATACAGACGGGCGGTGCTAAAACATGGCGTTCTCACGACATCAGCGAGAGCGAAGCCCAATGCTATGAGGTCAAGGACGGCGGAAAGCTCTCGGAGATCCCTCTTGACGGAAAAGAGTATCAGTATGTATTTGTTGTGACGGACATATTCGGCAACACCTTCACTTCCGATATAGCGACATTCGAGATGACAAAAAGCTATGATGAGCTTCTCAAAAATCCCCTGCCGGACGAGACCTTTGCAGCGAAGGTTACAAATATCGAGCCGTACAGCACAACAGAATAAACTTTGCCAACGCGGTTAAAAAGTTGAAAACTTGTTGAAAGCAACCCCACATTTAATAAAACAAAAATGCACACCTTTTCGGTGTGCATTTTTGCGGTAATATTATGAACTCTTATAATCATTATTTTGCTGCTGTCACTTTCTGCTTTGCAAAGGAGCCTGTTGCGATAAGATGCTTTACGCCTGACTTATCCAGTGCAGTACCCAGTAATACAAACAGAACTGAACTTCCCACACCCTGAATAATGTTGGACAAAACATCCGCAGAGGAAGCGATCAAAGCAGCCGAAATGTCAGAACCTGCGATCCATTTCAGCAGTGTGCCTGCCACAAAATAACCGCCCACACAGATGATCACAGCCGGAACGATACCAATCAGATTTCTCTTGTTAATGATCGTTTCTTTTTTGTTGGTAAATACAGCAGCAGTCAGTGCTTTGATGATCATTGTCGGCAGAACCCAATGCGGATACCCCGAAAGATAATCCGACAGACCCGCACCTATCGCCGCTGAGCCGATCGCATACGGTGTTGGCAGAAGTGCCGCCGCAAGATAGATAATACCGTCACCGATATGGACATAGCCCTGATGTGTCGGAATATGCACAAATGCGGTCATAATATACACCATTGCCGCAAAAAGTGCCGCCAATATCAGATTTTTAAGATGTTCCTGAGATTTTTTTCTTTCCATTATTCCCAACTCCACTTTTTAATGTATTGATTCATTTGTATTTCAACTCTCGAGTGTCAAAGAAATTATATTGGTATAATACAACAATTCTGTACTGTTTACAATACACAGTTTTAATATTTTTAAAGGGTACAGTTTTACAAATTCTTTTCTTTAATAAAAAAGAATTGACACCGACAAAATGTTATACTATATTATATATTGAGAAAAGATAAAAAAGTGGTGGTATTTTGCTAAAACAAAAGAAAATTGCTGTGATCAATGACTTTTCGGGCTTCGGCAGATGCTCCCTTACAGTATCGCTCCCGATCATTTCTGCCGCAGGAATACAATGCTGTCCTCTTCCTACCGCCGTATTTTCAAATCATACGGGATATAAGGATTATTTCTTTGATGATTATACCTACAAAATGGAAATCTATTATTCAAAATGGGAAAAGCTCGGACTCTCGTTTGACGGTATTTATACCGGTTTTCTCGGCTCGGACAAACAGGTTGATATCGTTACGGATTTTATCAGAAAATTTGCCTCTCCCGAGACATATATTATTGTAGATCCTGTTATGGGTGATAACGGCAAAACATACTCAACTCTTACCGATTCGCTTTGCAGACATATCGGAACGCTTGCAAAAGGTGCGGATGTGATGACACCCAACCTGACAGAAGCGTGTATTCTTGCGGATATTCCATATAATGAAAATATCACGGAAATCAACGAACTTTCAGAGCTGGCACGGAAACTGATCTCCCTGGGCAGTAAAAATATTGTAATAACAGGCATCGATCAGGGGAATAATATAGGCAACTTCATTTACAGACAGAACGGCACATATCAGATGATAACTTCTCCCCGTCTCGGAAAGCCGCGGGCAGGAACAGGTGATGTATTCACCTCGGTCATAGCTGCCTGCACAGTAAACGGTATGTCTTTGGAAGATTCTGTCAAAGAGGCATGCCGTTTCACAGAAAAATCGATTCGTCTTTCCGATGAAATGAATATTCCCTCCCAGGATGGTTTATGCTTTGAACCTTTTTTAAAAGAACTGTCGGTTTCCTCTGAGAAAGAATGTGAAAATTAAGCGTTGTTAAATTTTACATTTAATCACAGATGTTCTGTTTTTATCTTGTAAAATTGCAGAAATATCAATATTTTATTGTCAAATCATGTTGTTTTATGATATGATATAAGTTGATTGAACATAATTAAAATTCTGATCCGAAAGGATAATGATCATGAATATCAAACATAGATTCACTACAGCGACCGCCGTTGCAATCTGTATTTCCATTCTGACAGCTGTCAGCTGTACTACAGTTTATGCAGAGCCTGATGACCCTGCAGATACGTACTCTGATGAAACCTATAACGAGCCTGCTTATGATCCACAGACTGATCAGAGCTATGAATATAATAACTTTGATAATTATCATGACGATGAATATTATTATGATGATAACTATGATTATGATAATGAATATTATGATGATACTTATACCGAATATAATGATTATGATGATGATTACTATTATAATGATACGCAGGAGACAGATGAAACCGCAGCCGAACCGTCTGATCTTGCTCCCGAAGGCTCTGTTGACACGACGGAGCTGACATCAAGCGACTGGGAGAATATGCAGAACAGCCAGGCGGCTTCTCAG
>CACYDD010000338.1 GCA_902773065.1 uncultured Ruminococcus sp.
ATGTAACGACGATAACATATGGGATTACGATAGACGGTGAGAGCGAAACCGATATCACGAATACAAAACGGACAAAAGAAGAACGTATAGATGGAAGTATTACAATTACAACCAAGGATCAAGATGGGACACCACTGAGTGGATTAACATTCGGACTGTATCCAGCGCAAGAATGTACAGAAGGAACCCAAATAGCGACATATACCGGGCAGAGTATTGTAATCAGCACAAATTTGGATGCATTGGCGAGTTATTTACCGACAATGACGGGCATAGTTAATGCAACAACACTGTATCTGAAACAGACGACGATGCCAGCTGGATACGATGCTGACACGACATTAGTGCATTCTGTTGTTATCATAAAGTCTGTAGGGACGGAGATTAATGAAGGATTAAATACATATGTAACAACGACAACATATGGAATGACGATCGATGGTAAGAATGGAATCGACATCACAAATACGAAACGAACAAAAGAAGAACGCGCAGATGAAAACATTATGATTACAACCAAGGATCAAGATGGGACACCGCTGAGCGGATTAACAGTCGGACTGTATCCGGCACAAGAATGTACAGAAGGAACCCAAATAGCGACATATACCGGGCAGAGTATTTTAATTGGTACAGGCTCGGAAGCATTGACAAGTTGCTTGCCGACAATGACGGGCGCGGAATATGCAACGATACTGTATCTGAAGCAGATAGAAGCGCCAGTCGGATATGACGAGGAAACAGAAATACATCAAGTTGTTATCACGAAGACAGTAAGGACTGATCTCGATGAAGAATCAAACATGTATGTAACGACGACAACATATGGGATTACGATAGACGGCAAGAGCACAATTGATATCACGAATGCAAAACGAACAAAAGAAGAACGCATAGACGGAAATGTAACGATCACAATCAAGGATCAGAACGGGGTAGAACTGAATGGATCAACATTCGGACTGTACCAGGGACAAGAATGTACAGAAGGAACGGAATTAGCGACATATGGCGGACAGAACTTTGAAATCAGAACAAATTTGGATGCATTGGCAAGCTATTTGCCAACAATGACGGGCGCGGACAATGCAACGACATTGTATCTGAAGCAGATGAAGGCGCCAGCTGGGTACAATGCAGATACAGCAGTACATCCTGTTATTATCACGAAGTCGGTTATGATAGAGCTTGATAAAGAATCAGACATGTATGTGACGACGACAACATATGAGATTACGATAGACGGAAAGAGCGCAATCAATATCACGAATACAATACGAGCAAGAGAAGAACGTAAGGATGGGAGTATTACGATTACAGCTAAGGATCAGAACGGGGCAGAACTGAGCGGATTATCATTCGGACTGTACCAGACGCAAATATGTACAGAAGAAACGGAAATAGCAACGTATAGCGGACAGAGCTTTGAAATCACTACGGGTTCGGATGCACTGGAAAGCTCTTTGCCGACAACGGCGGGCGCAGACAATGCAACGATACTGTATCTGAAGCAGGTGACAGTACAGGCAGATTATGACATTGATACGGAGCTGCATTCTGTTGATATAACGAAAGAAGAAACGACATATTTTGAAGCGGCAACTAATACGTACATAACGAAAATCACATATGAGATTAGAGTTGACGGTGAAAGTGAGATTACTATTACTAACAAAAAGCACATTGACGGTAATGATGAAGGAAATACTATGAATCCAAAGGATGAGGACAATATAACCGGCGAAGAGAATGGGTATATTGCGACTGACGGAGAAAGTGAAGGTGCTACCATAGATGAAAATGGGAATGATACGACTATCGAGGGAGATGGAAATACTAAAACATCTGAAGGAAATGGTGATATTGTAACTAACGGAGAAGGCGAAGGTGCCGCCATAGGTGAAAACGGGAATGCAACGATTGTCGAAGGAGATGGAAATACTGCGACTGCTAAAGAAGATGAATCTTCTATAGCTCCCAAAGAAAGCGGAAATATTATGAGCGATGGAGAAGACGAAGGTGCTGTTGCCAACGAAAATGGGAACAATCCGGACGGCGAAGTGAATGGAAATCTGATCACTTTTGAAGGAAACGTGGGCATTTCGACCGGTGAAGTGAACGAAAAGTCGGCTACATCCGAAGAAAACGTAGATATTACGACTGGCGAAAAAGATGAAGTTACAGTCACTGGAGATAGCCCAAAAAATGCGACCGGTGAGAACAAAGATAATTCCACAGCTATCGGAGAAGCTGGGAAAAATGTGAGCGGCGGTAAAACCGAAGGCAACACGAATATCGGCGAAGACAGATATTCCATAATCTCCGATGGTCATGAAATCGTTTCCAAACTTGAAAAGGGTGAAGACGAAGCGAATAAAAAACCGGATCAGACCGAGAAAGGGCCGGACAAAACAGGAATCAATACAAATACGGGAAATGCATCTGCAGGATTAGATGAAAAAACAGAACAAACGATTCAGGCAGAAGCGGCAGATACAAGTTTCGATACGGATACAGAATCGCAGACATCAAAGACAGGACAGTTGAAGAAAAAGCAAAATGTCAACAAACCAAAGGTATCAGACGGGAAAAACAAAGTGCCTGCCATTGAACAGATTAAAGGAAATACTGAAATTGAAATGGTATTGCAGGATATCATTAGCATTATGAACAGCGAAAATCCTCTTTCCTTCCTGCCGGATGAGGCGCTGGCTGAAATTACATCAGCATACAGCAAAGTTCTGGATGTGCAGACTGTTGAACTGGTGAATTATGACGCTTCCATGGGGGCGGTCGACTTGGTACTGCAGACAAAAGAGAAGATCACGAAAGAGACGGAAGTTAGAGCTGTGTTTATTCTTCCCGGTACGTCTGTCAATCAGCATTTCGTTGTAGATGGTATCGGGCAGGAAGACGGCACTGTGAAGGTTACGCTGGATGCTGTTATGGCAGCTGAACTGGTAAACAAGCAGTTTATTTCGATGACTCTTGGGAAACAGGATTAGCAGATTCCCAGTCCCTCTTCAGAGAGGTTTTTTGGCCCTGATGGTGATTAGGATGATCTCCCGTGGTGCTTCCCTGATGAGACCCGGATCTAACGGTGCCGGCACCCCATTGAGACTCGGATTCAGCGCAGGCACTACTGGCGCATGCGCCCCAACGAAACCAGACCACAATGGGGCAGAAAAGGGGGACGCAGGTTGTGGTTCAAGGGTGGAACTGATATTATGAAGGCGGAGATAGAAGAGGAGCGTGAATACGGATGAAACGGGAAATATCAACGGGGAATCAGACTTTTGAGGATATGCGGATCCATGGGGACTTTTATATTGATAAAACTGAATTCATTTTGGAATGGTGGAAAGGGCGAGATGCGGTGACCCTGATTACCCGGCCGCGGCGCTTCGGCAAGACCCTGAATATGTCCATGCTCAACAGCTTCTTTTCCTACAAATTTGAAAACCGGGGAGACCTTTTTGAAGGCCTGAAGGTCTAGGAAGACCCGGACATGCGGGCACAGCAGGGAAAATGGCCTGTCATCTTTCTGAGCTTTGCGGAGGCTAAGCAGCCAGACTGTATTGCTTTAAAGGAAAGTATTAATCAGTTAATCGCAGATCTGTATAACGAATATCGCTGGCTGTTGGACAATCCGGTTTTTTCGGATGAAGATCGGGCATTTTATCATAAAGTCAAAGATACAATGCCGGACCGGATTGCCGCGATTTCCATTCGAAAAATGTGTGAATGGTTGTTCCGTTATTACGGAAAGAGAGTTCTGGTTTTTCTAGACACAATCATTTGTCTTTTTGCACATATGAAACTAACCTGCATTCCCGTATGAATTATAACGAGAAATCCCTCTGAACCTTGATAATTAACGATTTTCAGCAACTTTTCGCTTGCTTTTCCCCTCAAAACATGTTATAATTATAACGTGTTTTGAGGAGGTGATCTCGTGGCCCGAGTGTTTGTGAAGAATAAGACCAATGGCACCACCTATGTGTATGAATCCGAGAATTACTGGGATCGGGAAAAGAAGCAGTCCCGCAGCAAGCGTGTTTGTATCGGAAAGCTTGATGATTCAGGTAATTTCATTCCTTCCGCCCGTTTTGGTAAGCCTGTTCCTGAATCAGTTGCGGTTTCTCCGAAACGCGGACCGGTTCCGGCGGTTCATACCAGAAGACTGTATTACGGAGCAACCTATCTGCTGGACCAAATCGGGCAGAAACTGGGAATTGTTACTGACCTGAGAATTTGCTTTCCGAACAGTTATCTTCAGATACTGTCCGTTGTTTACTACCTGATTCTCGAAGATAACGCCTCCATGTTACGCTTCGAGAAATGGGGAGAAACGCATCGTCATCCATACGGTGAAGACATTCCCTCCCAGCGCAGCAGTGAGCTCTTTCAATCCATTACGGATGAATCAAGGCACCATTTCTTCTCCCTGCAGGGAAAGCGTCGCCTCGATAAGGAGTATCTTGCTTATGACATCAGTACCATCTCCAGTTATTCTCAGTGCTTAAAGCAAGTACAGTATGGGAAAAACAAGGAGAATGATCGGCTTCCGCAGATCAATCTGGCACTGGTCTTCGGTGAGCAGTCCAATCTTCCGTTCTACTACCGGAAACTACCGGGAAACATTCCGGATGTCGTCACTTTACGGACACTGCTTGCTGATCTGGATGTGCTTGGATTCAACAAATTGAATCTGGTCATGGACCGCGGTTTCTTCAGTGAAGCCAATGTCAATGCCTTATACAAGGATCATCTGAAGTTCCTTCTTGCCGCCAGTACTTCCCTCAAGATGATCCGGAAGGAGATCGATGCACACAAGGATGATCTGGACAGTTATTCCAACTACAACGAGAACCACCATCTGTATGCAATGACGATTACGTCGGAATGGAATTATGTCCAAGAACTACCCCGCAAAGGAGAAGTGATAGAGGAGAAACGCCGAATCTACATTCACATTTACTACAATGCGGAAAAAGCCGCAGTGGATCGTTCCATTCTGGAGGAAAAAGTCACCGCCCTTCGTCATGAACTATTGGATGGAAAACGGAATCCGGAACATGAAACCCAGTACAAGAAGTACTTCATTGAAAAGGAAACTCCAGCCAGAGGTTATTCCGTTACTGTCCGGGATGAAGTGCTTCGTAAGGCCAGGGAATACTACGGATACTTCGCGTTAATCAGTAATGCCAAGATGGATGCCATTTATGCACTGGAAACTTACAGGAATCGCGATTTGGTAGAAAAAGCATTCGGCAATCTGAAGGAAAGACTGAACCTGCGCCGGGCTCTTGTTTCCTCAGAACAAAGCCTCAGCGGCAAGCTGTTCGTTGAGTTTATTGCTTTGATCTATCTGTCCTATGTGAAGAAACAGATGCAGGATAACAACCTGTTCAGAGACTACACGATGCAACAGGTATTCGACAAACTGGACATTATTGAATGCTTTGAGAATCCCGGCAACAGACTCCGCGTCGGTGAAGTTCTCAGCAAACAGAAACAA
>CACYDD010000339.1 GCA_902773065.1 uncultured Ruminococcus sp.
ATATTGATAGTGGAGGTGATAAAGTGCTTTTTGAGGAACTCTATGAAGATAATTACAAAATAGTGTATGGATATTTATTTTCACTTTCAAAGAACGAAACCATATCAGAAGACCTTACTTCCGAAACATTTTTGAAAGCTTTCGCAAAAATTTCCACTTTCAAGGGCGAGAGTAAAATATCCACTTGGTTATGTCAGATTGCAAAAAATGAATACCTGCATTATTATCGTAAGCAAAAAATTTCAGAGCCAATCGAAGAACACACAGAGATCGAAGCACCTGATCGCATTGAGGATATTGTGCAGGACAAATCAATGGCAATTACCATACATAAGCTGCTGCATGATCTGGAAGAACCTTATAAGGAAGTGTTCATTCTGAAAGTGTTTGCTGAATTGAGCTATAGAGACATTGCTTGTGTTCTCAATAAATCAGAAACATGGGCAAGAGTAATTTATTACCGTGCAAGAATCAAAATTATAGAAAGATTAGGTGATACAAATGAAAAATGATTGCAGTGTAGTTAAAGATCTTATCCCTCTGTACACCGAAGGTCTTGTTAGTTCAGAAACGAAAGAGTTTATTTACGAACATTGCCAAAACTGTGACAAATGCAAGGAGCTTTTAGAAGCCATTGTCGATTCCCCTGATGGTCAGGAAGGGGATACAACTGATCTTAAAAAGGAAAAAATATGGAATGAAATAGCCAGCAAAGAAAGAAGAAAGAAAAAAGTGAAGTATATAATATTGTCTTTTATAGCAATCTTTCTCACCCTCTCTACAGTGTTTATCTACTCTTTCTTTATAAAAGGAAATACTTGGTTCACTAAATACGATTTTACTTATACTGAGCAGACTATAAACCAAATCAATTTCAGTGAAAATGATATTAATGCTGCTGCCGAAGAAGTCAAGCTGTATTTCAAAAACAATTTTGGAGGATGTGTACTGCTACGACTTTCTTATGATGAAGAAAATACACTTGATCAGGAATATCATCGAGAATATCCCGAAGCAATATGTTTTGAAAGTGATTACTATATGCTCGAAGAGCCGGTTGCAGGAGATATGAATCGTAATAGAAACAACTGGAATTGGACGGTATTGCATGATTCTGATGGTAGTTGGAGAGTGGTAAATTATGGTTACGGCTGATTGCATAAAAACTTTCTAAACTCTGAAAATGACAGCTTGTTCATTAATTGAACAGGCTGTCAGTTATTTGCTGTCGGGAGTTATGATATAATAATCTCCTATTTGCCAAAGAATTCAGAAAACCTTATTTTGAGAGCTTCAACATAATACTCTGCATACTCACAGCAAAAGAGATAAGTCGGCAGTTTCTTAATGTTACAAATTATATTATATGTTTTATGTGCTGAATCTCTTTATCTTTCAAAATTGAAGCACTTATATTTTACCACGAGCAGTATACATCAAGAATATCGTCTGCACCGCATCCGCAGTCATAGACCTTACCGTCTTTGCCGAACGGGGTAGCAACAACTGTTCCTTTCGGCAGACTGTCGCTGGCAAGGCATATGTAATCATTTTCATCACATACATAGCCGTTGTAATCGGTATACCTTCCCGGAATATCAAGCCCTTCTCCGGGAAGGACAAGCTCGCTGTAGTATGCCCATCTGTAGCCGCCCCAGTATTCGATACCATCCACCTGAAAATCTTCGGGAGGAATTTCCGCCTCAGTTTCTTCATTTGTTTCATCATATATCTCTTCCTCATCTTCAGTGTCTGTCAGATATTCGGAATACATATATCGAACCTCTCCGTTATAGATGACCTCGCTCCAGCCGTTGTCCAGCTTTTCGGTTCGCTGAACGGGCGTATCAGGCAAAACTACATCGATGATCTCAGCATCGGTATCCGGTTCAGTTCTGACCCTGAGATAGTCTGTGGTATATGCCGTTGATGTATCGCCTTCGGCATTGACCGACAGGGGATATGTCAGAACTGACGATACAACAAAACCTGCAATGATGGTACACATTACTCTTTTTGATTTTTTCATTTCACATGATCCTTTCTTTTGATAGTTTGTGAATGTTTCGATTATACTACATGAACTGTGAAAAAACAATCGATTTTACTCGGCCCGGTTAAGATGTGTGTAAAATATTAGTGGTCAGATCAAATTGAAGCGCGGCGATGAATTTATTTAAGGTATTGAAAAAAATAGGACAAAGTGATATAATAAATGGCAATAAAAAATGGGTGGGATGAGTCATGTCATCAAAACATTTTTATATGATACCGCAGAAACACCATCGTGGCAGACTATTTGCAGCATTGAAGCCGTTGATTTTTCTGGCAGTGATTTTACTGATTATTTTCGTTGTCATTCCCATAAAAATGGAAACAGATCATATATACAGTATTAAAAATAAGCTTGAAGAAAATTATGGTGTTACATTTCATTACAAATACAAAGAAAGCGGCAGCGAAAAAACTGACATTCACTGCAAAGAATTATATGATCAGATTTCATTATTCAAACACGTTGAAGAGTATTCCGACATTGACCTGTATTATTTTTATCCTGAGGGCGGGGAAGATTTACTGGTAGCAGGAGCAAGCGGTGAAGGACCGAGTGAGGTTGTGCCGTTTTCTTCGCACGAATGGATCGTTGAAGATTTTGAAGCAGTTATCATCGGTCACAAAATCAAAGAATCGGAATTATCAAATGTAGATTTAAATAATAGTAATATTCACAGCCTGGCTGAAAAAATCTATGACCTTCAGTCCGGAATCGAAGAAGAATTCCGACATTATCATATCAGTTTCGGTTTTAATGAGGACAGTACCGACCCCTACAGCATGTACTATCATATTTTTCCATACACTTTTAATATTGATCTGAAAGTTTCATACAGCGAAAAAACCACAAACGTGAATTTCAATTTTCATGACAAAAATATCATTGAGGAGCAGTTGAAGGATTTATACTAAAATCTGATAAGATGCTTATTTATAATGTAAAGGCGATGTGCTATGTCAGAAGAAACTGTAGTAAAAACGGAATTTTCAAAGTTTGGTGTAAATAATTCTGGGACTTTATGGTGTGTCAATAAATAATGGTTTTTAACAAACTTGAACGCGAAATAGGGTTCGGCGGCTCGCCGGGTTTCAAAAGAAGAACTTGATGCAGAAATAGAGAAAGGATATGCAGATATGGTTGCAGGACGTATCAAACCTGCTGAAAAGGTGTTTGCAGATATACGCAAAGATTACGGCTTATGATTTTTGGGTGAATAGCGATAAAAAATTTTAAAAATGTATTGCTTTTGTGCTGACAAATAAGTATAATATAATTAGTTAAATGATGATGTTGCTTATGAAGGAGTGATATGTTATGGCAGCAAAGTCAGCGAATTTATACGCAAGGATAGAACCGGATGTAAAAGAACAGGCAGAAGGCATATTAGCGGCACTTGGTATTCCTGCTTCTAATGCAATTAATATGTTTTATAAACAGATTATTTTGCAGAAAGGTCTTCCTTTTGAAGTAAAACTTCCTATGGCTCAGCCTGTTACAATGAGAAATCTTTCAAAAGAAGAACTTGATGCGGAAATTGAGAAAGGATATGCGGATATGGTTGCAGGACGTACCGAACCTGCTGAAAAGGTGTTTGCAGATATACGCAGAGATTACGGCTTATGATTTATAAGATTAATATCACAAAGCAAGCCAAGGAGGACTTGAAGGGGATATATGAATATATTGCTTTTACTCTTTTTTCTCTCAAAAATGCTGAAAAGCAGCTTGACAGATTAGAAGATCAGATCATGAGTCTGAAAGAAATGCCAAAATGTTTCAGAAGGTATGAATCTGAACCGTGGAAATCAAAAGATATGCGTATTATGCCGATTGATCATTATGTGGTTTTGTATACTCCAAATGACGAAACGGGAGTTGTAACTATTAATCGTGTTATGTATTGTGGTAGAGATATTGAAAAACAATTGAATGAACTTGATGCGAATTGATCAGAAAGCGGTGTTGTTTTGATTTTTCAAGGCTACACCGCTTTGTATTTAGCACGAAACAAAAAACTGCCGATACGAAAATCGTATCGGCAACCTGAAACTATTACCATGTTCAATTATTCAGCAACAGGAGCACCAACAGGACAGACCTCAGCGCAAGAACCGCAGTCTAAACAAGCGTCAGCATTGATCTCGTATTTGCTGTCGCCCTCAGAAATAGCTTCAACAGGACATTCACCTGCACAAGCACCGCAGGAGATACATTCATCAGAAATTTTGTAAGCCATAAAAAAAGCCTCCTTTAATGTTTTGATTTGATAATTCTATTATAGCACACTTTTAGAAAAAATCAATAGTTTTTTCTAAATTTTTTGTATAAAATAGTTAAATGCACCTAACCACCATTTGAGATAGAAGGAAGTAGTGAGAACTTGCAAAACATAATTTTTAAAAGTGGTTTTCAAAGGAAAAAAATTATGATATAATAAATTTGATTAATTGACGGTTGGTGAGGAATGATGCTGAAAGAAGGCGAAAAAATTGAGCCACTTGGGGGCGGTGTAAAAATTATTGTGTCGGGGGAGCATAAATTCTGGACGGACACGGTGCTGCTTGCCGATTTTGCTGCACCGAAGAAAAACGACAAGGCTTGTGATCTTGGCAGCGGCTGCGGACCGATTCCGCTGATGTGGCTGAGAAACAGCAGACCCGAACATATTACAGCGGTAGAAATACAGGAAAATGCCTGTGAGATGTTCGGAAGAAGTCTTGCGATGAACGGATTTTCCGACAGGGTCAATATTATCAATTCCGATTTAAGGGAACTGAAAGGGAAAGTTATGTTGTCATCATATGACCTTGTTGTTTGCAATCCGCCGTATAAGGCAGACGGGGCAGGGATCAGGAGCAGCAGCGAGTCGCATATGATCGCACGGCATGAAAGTATGTGTACCATGAATGATATCGTAGCGGCGGCAAAATCACTGCTGAATTTTTCGGGGCGGTTTTGTATGTGTCAGCGTCCTGAACGGCTGAGTGATGTGATCACCGCTATGAGAGAGAATGATATCGAGCCGAAACGGCTGCGGTTTGTTCAGCAGAGAAAAACAAAAGCACCGAAGCTGTTTTTAATTGAAGGCAGACGCGGCGGCAGACCCGGAGGGCTGATTGTAGAGCCTGTATTGTTCATAGAAAATGACAGCGGTCAATTTTCAGCTGAGATGATCGGGATTTATGGCGAATACAAGGAGGAATATTTATGAGCGGACGGCTGTACGTTGTGGGTACGCCGATAGGAAATTTGTCGGATTTTTCGCTGAGAGCGGTGCAGACACTAAAGGAAGTTGATTTTATCGCGGCAGAGGATACAAGAGTCACTGTAAAGCTTCTGAACAGATTTGATATCCATACGCCGATGGTAAGTTATCACAAATATAATTCTCATGAAAGAGGAGAGGAAATTTGCAGACAGCTGCTTGACGGAGAAAACTGCGCTATTGTGACAGATGCAGGTATGCCGTGTATTTCCGACCCCGGAGAGCTTCTTGTTCAGAAATGTGCCGCACTCGGCATTGAAGTGTGTGCCGTTCCCGGACCGACGGCAGTGGCAAGTGCTTTGGCAATATCCGGACTGCCGACAGGGCGGTTTACCTTTGAGGGCTTTCTGAGTGTAAACAAGGTCAGCAGAAGGGAGCATCTCAATTCTCTTGTCAAAGAACAGAGGACAATGGTTTTCTATGAAGCACCGCATAAACTGCCGAATACACTGCGTGATCTGTATGAGACTTTTGGTGACAGAAAACTGTCGATCGTCAGGGAGCTTACCAAAATTCATGAGCAGGTGATCCGCACGACACTGAAAGAAGCAGAGGAAAAATATGCGGACGGTTCTGTCAAGGGAGAAATTGTGCTTGTGATAGAGGGAGCAAAGGAAACGGAGCAGCAGCCCGAAACACTGGAAGAGGCGGTTGCTCTTGCAAAAGCGAGAGTGGACGGAGGAATGTCACCGTCTGCTGCTGCAAAAGAAGCTGCGGAACTGACAGGCTTTAAAAAGGGCCTGATTTATAAAGAACTGATTTCAAAATAACGGAGGGAGTCAAAAATGGATATTATACTTGCCTCGGCATCACCGAGAAGAAAACAACTGCTGTCAATGATCTACAGCGATTTTAAAATAATGCCATCGGATATCAGGGAGCTTGTGCCGAGAGATCTGGATGTAGAAAAATGCCCCGAATATCTTGCGGCTGCCAAAGCGGAGATGGTTTCGCAGGGAAGGGAAAAGAATCTGGTAATAGGCTGTGACACCGCAGTTATCTGTGAAGGTAAAATGCTTAACAAGCCGAGAGATACCAATGATGCACGAATTATGATGAATATGCTTTCGGGAGCTGTCCATAAAGTGATCACAGGCTGCTGTCTTTGCTATATGGGAAAAATCCATTGTTTTTCCGTATCAACAGATGTGGAATTTTTTGAACTGTCTGAGCAGGAAATAGAAAGCTACATCAGCACCGCCGAGCCTTATGACAAAGCGGGCGGCTACGGCATACAAAGTATGGGTGCGCTTTTTGTCAAGGGAATCCACGGAGACTATTATAATGTAGTGGGACTGCCCGTATCAAGAATGAAAAGAGCGATAGATGAATTCCTTGAAAGTGATGAAATCAAGGAACTGACGAAATAAAATTTAATTTTTGGCGAAATATACGAAAATGAAATGAAAATTTTGTTGGAGTTTTTTTGTCAAAATGTTAAAAATCTGTTTACTTCGTAAAGAAAAAATGGTATAATTCAAATAATGTTTCGGCTTGGTCTGTATAATATTTTTGTGCAGACAAAATAAAATGCCGGAAAAATTAATGCAAAGGAGAATTATACTATGAAAGTAAAACAACTTTCAAAACGCATCATAGCTTCGGTGCTTTCGATGATGATGGTAGTTGGTTGTTTCGTTATTCCGACCTCTGTTGTGAATGCGGCAGAAGAAGAAACAGAAGCATCTGCAACTGTCAATATCCATTATCTGCGTGAAGACGGAAAATATGATGACTGGGATGTCTGGACATGGACAGACAGTGACGGTGCAAACTATGAGTTTGGCACAGAAATTGATGAACACGGTGCGGTTGTCAGTGTTCCTCTGAAAGAGGTGCCGCTCAGACTCGGTTTTATTGTAAGACACCCCGACTGGAGTGCCAAGGATTATGATAAGGATCTGTTTATTGACCTGAGCCGTGTGGTTTCCGGTACGGTCGATGTTTATTACGAGTCCGGAAAGTACGAGGGTTTTGAAACCGTAGACAAAGATATTTATGTAAATAATATCACTGACTATACAAAGGCTGTGACCGGTCTGAAACTGAAATCTGCTTCTTCCTCCGATTCTAAGAAAATCGTGAACATTGAGTTTGTTTCAGCACCAAACGAAGGTGAAGTAACAAAGGATGATTTCAAGATCGTAAGAGCAAACGGACAGGAAGTTGAAATTTCTTCTTTAACTCTTGACGGCACAACTGGTACGATCGAACTTGCTTCAGAGCTTGATTATTCAAAGGAATATAGAATTTCCTTCAAAAATCTTGAAATGAAGCTGAAACTGCCTGATTATTTCTCATCAGAGGAATTTGAGTCACAGTATACATATGACGGCGATGATCTTGGTGCAACCTATACAAAGGAAAAGACTTCCTTCCGTGTATGGGCTCCGACAGCAGATAAGATCGAACTGAATATTTATGAAAAGGGCAATGACGAA
>CACYDD010000340.1 GCA_902773065.1 uncultured Ruminococcus sp.
AGACCGTCATCAAGCATTTTCGGAAGAATATCCTTACCGAAGTCATGAGAAGAACCCTCTGTTTCCTCATCCTCAATCAGATACTTCCTGAGTTTGTCATAACTGAAAACATAGATACCCATTGAAGCATTGGTGCTTTTCGGCTTTTCAGGCTTTTCCTCAAATTCATAGATCGAACCGTCGGGATTGGTATTCATAATACCGAAACGTGAAGCCTCCTCAAGCGGAACATCAATAACTGCGATCGTACAGTCTGCATTATTTTGTTTATGAGCTGCAAGCATTTTTGAGTAATCCATTTTGTAGATATGGTCGCCCGAAAGGATCACAACATAATCGGGATTATATCTGTCGATATAGTTGATATTCTGATAAATGGCATTTGCCGTACCCGAATACCAGTCTGCACCCTTTACCTGCTGATAAGGTGAAAGAACACTTACGCCGCTGTTGTTGCCGTCAAGATCCCACGGCTGACCGCTTCCGATATACTCGTTAAGCACAAGCGGCTGATACTGGGTAAGAACGCCGACAGCGTCGATACCCGAATTGACACAGTTGGAAAGCGGAAAATCTATAATACGATATTTGCCGCCGAACGGTACTGCAGGCTTTGCCAGTTTCTGGGTAAGTACACCCAATCTGCTGCCCTGTCCGCCTGCAAGAAGCATAGCCACAACTTCCTGTTTTGGATACATTTGTATTCCTCCTTAAATTTTTTCTGTTATATCTATGTAAAATTTGTTATTTTATGATTCTGTATCGGTTTTTGTTTCCGATTTTTTCGTCTTGGTTTTCTTTACAGCGGTTTTTTTGGTCGTTTTCGCTGCCTTAGATGCTGCTTCTTCTTTTTTATCCTCCGCTGTATTTTCCGTTTCAGTTTTTGTCTTTGCTTTGGACGTTGTCTTTTTCTTTGTTTGCTTTTCGCCGTCCGTCAGTACTTTTGGCTTTCTCTTCGGCTTTTTGCGGACAAGCTTCAGATACATCACAGACATCGGCGGAAGTGTCAGCGAAATCGACTGTTCAAAGCCATGCATTGCCACCTCATCCGAAACGATAGCAGAGCCGTTGGAGATTCCCGAGCCGCCAAATTCTGCTGCATCGGTATTGAATACTTCTGCATAAGTACCGTCTACAGGTACACCGATACGGTAATCCTCTCTGAGCATCGGCTGGAAATTGCAGACAACGATAATTTCGTTACCCTTCTTGTCAATTCTTCTGAAGCTGATCACACTCTGTGTATAGTCATCATTCGAGATCCATGAGAAACCTTCCCATGAATAGTCGACCTCCCAGAACGGTGCATTTTCAAGATAGAAATTATTGACCGACTTAAAGAATTGCTTGAGTTCATTGTGAGCAGGATAATCGAGCAGCAGCCAGTCAAGCTCTGTTGCATAATCCCATTCCTTGAACTGACCGAATTCCGTACCCATAAAGGTAAGCTTTTTGCCGGGATGTGCCATCATATAGGCAACAAAGGTTCTGTCGCCCGCAAATTTCTGTTCGTAGGCACCGGGCATTTTATTGATGAGAGAAGCCTTTCCGTGAACCACTTCATCGTGGGAGATCGGAAGGATGAAATTCTCAGAGAACGCATAGAAGAACGAGAAGGTAAGATTGTCATGGTTGAATGGTCTATAAAGCGGATCAAGCGATACATAATGAAGCATATCGTTCATCCAGCCCATATTCCATTTATAGTTGAAGCCCAGACCGCCCGAATAGGTAGGTCTTGAAACCATCGGCCATGAGGTTGATTCCTCCGCGATCATCAGAACTTCGGGATAGTAGCTGAACGCTGCCTCGTTAAGCTTCTGAAGGAAAGCAACTGCTTCAAGATTTTCCTTGCCGCCGAATTTATTCGGAACCCATTCGCCGTCACGTCTGCTGTAATCAAGATAAAGCATAGACGCAACAGCATCCACACGGATACCATCAATATGATAGTAATCCATCCAGAAAATCGCACTGGAGATCAGGAAGCTGACAACTTCATTTCTGCCGTAGTCGAACACAAGTGTACCCCAGTCCTTATGCTCACCCTTTCTCGGGTCAGCATATTCATAGCACGGTGTACCGTCGAATTTTGCAAGACC
>CACYDD010000341.1 GCA_902773065.1 uncultured Ruminococcus sp.
CAACAACTGATCACTAAAAATTTAACTGTTAAGTTATTCTGTCCCAAAGTTGCAAATGCCGCTTTGGGACAGTTTATTTATGTCAAAAATATAATATTTTTGTTTGATTATTTCAGAATTGTGCATTTCCTGTAAGATTTGTTTGATAATTTGCTTGCTTATTCGATTCTTGCCAAATAGAATAATGTATCTATTTCTTTTTATAATTAGGGAGAGTCTATGTTTAGCATTGCGAAAAGAATTACTTCAGGAGTTGTTGCAGGCGCAGTAGTACTTGGCATCTTGGCTGTTTATCCCACGGGAAATAAGGGGAAAGTATACGCAGCTAGTCTGGGTGATACCGGTTATACAACGAACGACGGTTATAACGCGACTTATGATACGGTCGGATCAGTCAACTACAATACAGTACTCGGTAGAGCTACAGCATACGGAATCGTTGCTGATACATGGGAACAGAATAACCACGCTGAGACAAATTTCGCAGTAAATAAATTCGTTCATAACACAACAACCAGTGGTCACGTTCTTGAACCTGATTTGGCGGGAACTGCTCCTTTGTCTTTTCTGGTTGGTGATATTGAAGGCAAGCTTATTTTTGGCGGAGCAACTTATGAGCAGCAAAACGTCAAATATGTTATCCATACTACACAGGCGTTAAAGGATGATTATGATAGTCATCAGAATGTTGATGGTAATTCTGAGGCTTACAAAGATGCAAAGATTGCAGTTCAGGATATAGACGGCAAAGCAGCTCTGTCTGTTGATTCGTTATATTCATCAGATTCAGTGAGCAACATGATAGCTCATGTTCGAACTGAGTCAGATAATCTTGCAACTAAGACTTCAACAGTTGACATTGCTTTATATGAGAGTGCTCATCCCCAAGATTCAAATCAGTATGTATTAGACCTTGATGTTGATGATTATGACGGTAAGGTTGTATATATTACCGTACCTTACAACTCAACTCTCGGTAGTATTTTTCAAGATTCAACGTCTCATTCACAGGCTTTGTTTGTCAGGAAAAAGGCTAACACTAATGTTGTTTTCAATTTTACTGATGCTGAATGGACAACGGTTTGTGCTAAAGGACCATTAGTTCACGTTACGGATAAAGCTGTTGAATACAATAAAGCAGAAACACTTACTTTAAATAACGAACTATATATAATCCCCAAGACTCAATATGATCATAATGATCAGAATAAAATAGTAGAAGAGGAGATTGTTGACAGAGTAATCTTCAATTTCCCTAATTCAACAACTGTTAATGTATTAGAAGGTGGCGGAGCTTATCTTGCTCCGAGAGCTACTACCAGTGAAGTCATTTCAACAAGTTCCGGTTGGTTCGTAACAGGCGGAACATTTGTCAACAATACCTGTGAGTGGCATTTCCTTAACGGCGACAGAGCAAGCAGTCTGTTCTTTTCAGGTCAAAAGAAATTCACTGAGTCATATACAAATCACAGAACTGAATCTCCCGAAGTAGAATTGTATGACTACAGCGGTATTACTTACAATGATGGCGATTTTAAGTTTGATCTTTTTCATTCTGACTCAAACTATAATCTCGGATCAATAATTGAAACGGTACCGGTATCTGCTGCCGGCGAGTTCACCTTTAAACCTTTGGAAGGCTTGGTACCAGGTCAAACATATTATTACGTTATTAAAGAAACAGCCGATACAATTGCCGGAATTACAAACTCTGATGGTGAGATCGATATTCAGGTTGATGTATATGATAAAGGCCAGGGTGAGGTAGGTTACAGGATTACTTCAAGAAAGTATCTTACCGCTGCTGATAAGGCTAACGGAATATCATTCAGATCAAATGATGCCAAAGAAGCACAGGAATTAGATTTCTATTTTGGTTCTGTTTATAACCTCGTTACCCCTGAAACAGGTAGTCTTACAGTTACCAAGGTATTGAGTGACGAAAAGCCTACAACCGCTCCGATTGAATATACCTTCTATGTTAAGTGCGGAAATGAAGGCTATGTTCAGGATGCAACTACCGGCGCGGTATCAACAAATAAGCATGCCTTTACGGTAACCGCTGGTGATACAAACGGAACGGTTATCACCGGACTTAAGCTTGATAAGACATACACAGTAGAAGAAGCAGACGTAACAGGCCTTCCTGCCGGCTGGTCTTGTGCTGCAACCTACTCAAAGAATTCTGTAAATCTTACATCAAGGCATAAGGAAGACAGTGTACAGATTACTAATACATTCAGTTACACTGCACC
>CACYDD010000342.1 GCA_902773065.1 uncultured Ruminococcus sp.
AATACGTCGAAAAATTTGCCCCTGTGACACTGAATTTTGATCAGGCATTTGTGGACAAATATACAGGCATTAAAATTGACGGCGAAACGATCGTGAAAACGCTTACCGGTCTGGGCTTCAAGGTAACGGCGGACGGAGATCACTTTACTGTCGATGTGCCTTCATGGAGAATCACCAAGGATGTTACCATGAAAGCAGATATTATTGAGGAGATCACAAGAATTTACGGCTATGACAACTTTGAAGTGAATACTGCACGTTCTCCCCTTTACCCTGTCAGAATGACACAGGTAAAGAACGATGAAGAAAAAATTAAAGACTTACTCGTAAAGCGTTTTGGTCTGCATGAGGTACATTCCTATGTCTGGGCGTACAATGATGAGCTGAAAGCACTGGGAATTCCCGTTGAGGATAATGTCCGTCTTGCCAACGCTACCAACCCTAACATTGAAACCCTGCGTAATTCCATCATCCCGACACAGCTTTGTCAGGTAAAATCAAATATTTCCTATGCAAGTGAGTTCGGTATTTTTGAGATCGGCAGAGTTGTGAATGGTCTGGATGAAAACAACCTTTGCATTGAAAACAAAATGCTTGCGATCACCCTTTACAGTAAGGTAACATCGATCAAAGATCTGTATTTCAGACTCAGGGATATCCTCGCAGAAACAGCAGAGGATGTGAAACATTCCGATCTGGAATTTATCAAAGCAGAGCCTTCTCACAGCTATGAGCACCCTGTTAACCTGAACAGAATTCTGCTGGGCGGCATTGATATCGGCGTGATCGGTATGACACACCCTGTTGTCAGCAAAAATATTGACAAAAAGGCACATATCGTATTTACCGAGATCAATATCGACAAATTCGCCGCTGTTTCTGCACAGCCAATCGAATATGACGAGCCTTCCAAGTATCCGTCGATCGAATACGATCTCAGCCTTGATTTGCCGCAGAACACCCTGTTCTCCGATCTGAAAAACTGCTGGAAAGACGAAGGCAAAGAACTTCTGAAATCTGTCAGCGTAATTGATACCTATGATACCGACGAGGTACACAGAATCACCGTTCGTTTTGAATTCTCTTCCAACGAACGCACCCTTTCTTCTGCCGAAGTTCAGGAAATCATCGACAAGATCACAGCAAATCTTTCACAGATCAGCGTAACCATCAAAGCACAATAAACATATAAAAATTATGCCGTCCCATTAAAACCGGAACGGCATAATTAAATTATCATGGTGTTATCACAAACTGCTGCATTTCTCTGATTGTCATATCGATTGGCTGAATGTTTTTTTCACGGCAGTATGAAATAATTGCACGGTAATCATAGTGGATCAAACTATCTGATGCTGCATTAAAATCAACAAATCCGCCTGCTTCATCAGCAATATCATCAAGGTTGCAGATTTCTTTAAATTCTTTTTTCGTCATAATAATTCCTCCCTGAAATTATAAAAACTGATAATTTGTTTTGCTGTTATTCATCAATAGCCATTCTGTAAGGATGGGGTGTACCTATAAAGGTAGCACCGAGAGTTTTAGAATAGTGACTTACAAGCCGAAGGTTTTTTGCATCCATATATACAAAGCCGTCATTTCCAAGCTCTATTGACCGCTGAATTGCAAATAGCAAAAAGATGACCACCCACACCTTTGTATTCTTTATTTTTTCCTATATTATGTGGTGTACTTTCAGCAATTTTAACATATACAGCTTTGTCAGACGGAACATTTTGAATAGCAACTAATCCTTGAATACGATCATCATCAGCAACATTAAGTTTGTATATTTCTATTCCTTTTGTATCCAACAGTTTCCAACGAAACTGCCAATCTTTTAGTGTTACCAATTCTGTCAGAATCGCTGCAGAATATGATGTATCAACTATAACAGAATCAGATGTTCTTTCAAGACAAGGTGTAAAACCATCAATTTCTAAATTCATGAAACGATCTCCCTTCCATAATAAGTATAACATATTTTTTTCTTATGTACAATGTATAAGAATGTATAAGATTTTTAAAAATCTCTTGTAATTCTCCGAAAGATATGGTAAAATAAGAGATGAGATTTCGGAGGTGATATAGATGCGTAATGATGTAACAGATAAGACGATCGTGTTTTCGATATCGGATAATCGGGATGAAACCGTGAAAGCGATTCTGACAACGGTGTATAAAGCTCTGGAGGAAAAAGGTTATAATCCGATTAATCAGATGGTCGGATATATTCTTTCCGAGGACCCTACCTATATCACAACTCATAACAATGCGAGAAGTCTTATCAGAAAAATTGACAGGGATGACCTTCTCGAGATTCTTCTGAAAAACTATCTGAACATCTGATGACAGAAATATGTATAGCATGATAATGTGAACGGAATGAACTGGCTTATTCTAATGATATGGAGGATCGGAGAATGGCAGAAAACAAAACAAGATTTCCTTCCTACAAGGGCAAGCCTCTTGTAAGAAGCGGCGATCTCTTATATTATGGAGATATGAGAGACAACTATGTGGTAAGAATTCAGATCAAGTCCAAAAAGAAATTTACGCCTGCAAATGACACGACCGAGAACGGAAAACCGGTGAAAGTGCTTGACGTGGCAGACAAAGCATTGATTCAGCTTGTGAATACCGATATTAAGGTAAGTCCGCAGAAAGCAATCGTTAAAACCAGTGAACAGCCAAGTCTGTTTACGGCACTGGATTTAGGTTATGTATGGCTTCAGCAGGCACTCAGAACAAACTGACTGTAACAAATGGCTGATGTACCGAAAGGTATGTCAGCCATTTGTTTTTTTGTTGATTCCCTGAATGATCCCCCTGACTTTCAGCTCGTGGCTGATGAGGTTCAGCACACGGCGTTTGTTTCTACTCCATTTCGGAGCGATCAGCTTTGCTTTGTCGCCGTCGCCTGTGAGCCGATGAATGACCATATTTTCGGGAAGGACAGCAAGAAGGTCGCAGACAATGGAAATATATTCACGTTCTTCAAGTGCGGAAAATTCACCGTTCCGATACAGCTGTGCAAGCTTTGTTCCCTCTAAAATATGCAGCAGCTGGAGTTTGATCCCGTCCGAACCGCACCAGGCAATATGCCATGCAGTTCGGAGCATATCTTCCCTCATTTCATGCGGCAGACCGATAATCATATGGGTAATGACCTCTGCCCCAGCGGCTTTCAGACGTTTTACAGCATCATCATATACAGAAAGATGATAGCCCCTGTTGATGAATTCAGCTGTTTTTTCATTTGAAGTCTGAAGCCCGAGTTCGACCCAGACAGGCTTGATGTGTGCAAGCTCTTTGATCAACTCTATTTTATCGTTTTCAAGGCAGTCAGGACGTGTGGCGATATCCAGTACGGCAATATCCTCACGCATGATAACAGGCAAAAAAAGCTTTCGGAGATATTCCGTATCGGCATAGGTATTGGTAAAGGACTGAAAATAGGCGATGAATTTTTCGCCGTCATATTTATTTTTGACCAGCGATTTGGCATATTGTATCTGTTCCTCTGCCCCATTGCGGCGGGAAACTGCAAAATCTCCCGAACCTTCTCCGCTGCAGAAAATACATCCGCCATAGGAGATCGTACCGTCACGGTTCGGGCAGGTCATGCCGCCGTCAAGAGACAGCTTATAAAGCTTTTCGCCGAAAGTTTCCTTTAAATAGCAGTCAAGTGAATAATATCTTCTTCCGTTCCACATCATCATCATTCCGTTACAAAAATAAAACCGACAGCTATGGAATTACGAAAAACTCCGCTGTCGGTTTCCTTATCATTCTTCCGGTGAGAAATTATCCTTACCGACACCGCAAAGCGGGCAAGTCCAGTCGTCCGGAATATCCTCAAAAGGTGTTCCGGGAGCGATACCGTTATCGGGGTCGCCGTCTACAGGCTCATAAACGTAACCGCACACATCACAGACATATTTTGTCATGCCAATGACCTCCTCATGTTAATTTTATACAAAGTATACAATATTCTGCACTAAATGTCAACTGGCGGAGTGCCTTCGGTTGGCGTAAAATTTTTTCCGGGACTTTATGGCGCGGCGATAAATGAATGTTTGCAATAAGCTTGAGCGCGAGATTGACAGCGGAGGCACTCTGCGCTGTTTTATATGTATTTATTTCTGATTGACAAATTATGAGAGTTAATGTAAAATAGAATTGCAAGGTGATTTGTCACAGCGGTAGGCGGTTGCCCCCACGCAAAGATCATTTCGGAGGCTGTAAAATTTCAATTTGCACCCCTGATAACAAAGGGGGTGAGCGATTATGACCTATGAAGGATTTTTCCAGATGATAATTGCCATAACAAGCGTTATCAGCATATACATAGAGATTAAAAACTCCGGCAAAAAGAAATAACCGTCCATATGCGCCTTAGGACGGTTATTCTCTTAATCGTATTATGGAGCAGCCACTTATCGGGCAGTCACCTTGTATTTTTATTATATAACGATTTTTTCTGCTTGTCAATCTTTAATTTCACATAAAAGCAAAAGCTTTCGTTTATAAAGTCCGTAAAGACCGTAATAAACAGAAATAATCTTATTTTTACATAAAAGTAAGAAACACCGCCCAGCGACCAAACTGATGGTGTTTCTTAAACATTATTAAGTGGAGCAACCGCTTACTGTGCGGTACTCTCGTTTATATATTTATTTTACAGCATATAAAAACAAAAGTCAAGTATTTTGAAAACTAATGCGGAGTGCCTCCGCTGTCAATTACGCTGCAACTTTATGCAAACCGTAAATTCTATGCCGCTGCATAACTGCCAACTAAAATTATACACTTAGAAATCTAATCCGGCGGGGATATCTATTTCCTGCCGGATTGATTTATGTTTGTTGATTTACAACAATATATCCCATAATACTTTGTTTAAACCAAACAACAGAAATTTAAGGAAAATTTAATAATTCCCCTGCTATAATACAGTTACAATAAAAAAACAAAAACACAGGAGGAATCCATTATGAACAAAACATCATTTATTCAGACACTCAGCGAAAGAGAGCAGCTCACACAGGAGCAGAGCACGGCGGTAAACGAAGTCTTTGAAAACAACATGATCATCGGCAAAAAAAGCCGTGAAAAAATCACCCTTGAAATTGCCGAAACACTCGGTGTTGACGACGACAGAGCAAACGAGATTTACCGTACTGCCCGAGATATTATCGGCACAGCACTCAAAGACAAACTCAAACACCCCTTTGGAGAACAGGGTGAAGGTTGAAGGTTGAAGGTAGCAGGTTATTCCTGAATCAAATATTTTAGATTATGGATAGTTTCTCAAATCTTCCTTGATAATCAACATCATTGAATTTTGCTCATTCAATCAGAAGGAGATAAAAATTATGTATTTCAGTATATTAAAGCGTGATTTGAAAAGAAAAAAGACGATGAATTTCATACTGCTGCTGTTTATGATGCTGTCGGTTATGTTTGTATCGTCAAGCGTGAATACAATGCTGTCAGTTATATCGGCAACAGACAGATATATGGATTTGTCAGAGGCACATGATTATTTTGTTGCTTCAATGGGAACGACAGCATTAGAAAAGTTGGAAAAAAAGCTGGATAAGTCAAAAGCAGTCAAATCCTATCAAAGCGAAAAAGTCTTTTATCTGACCGAAAATGCGATCGAGTACAAGGGCAAGGTTCTGGACAATCAGGCAACAGGCATACTCAACAGCGTTGATGATATCAGCATTAAGATTTTTAACGAAAACAAAAATGAGCTGACAAAGGTAAAAGACGGCGAAGTCTATATGAAAAGCTCATTCATGAAAAATAACAATATCACCCAGGGTTCAAAAATCAAAATCAGGTCGGGCGGATATACAGGAGAATTCACAGTAAGAGGTGTATTTCTTGATGTTCTGTTCGGTTCGGATATGATGGGAACACCGAGATTTATCATCAGCCAAAAAGATTTTGACAAATATGTTGAAAACAATACCGACCCTGTTTATGATATGACCCAAGGCAATATTCTGAACATTGAAACAGACGATATCACAGCAGTAGAAAATATTGTCAGCGACATTGACGGAGTGGCTTTTGAAGGTTCAAGAGATACTATCAAGCTTTCCTATATCATGGATATGGTAATTGCAGGTGTTTTCCTGATTGTCAGTATCTGCCTGATTATTATTGCACTGGTTCTGCTGAAATTCACCATTGGTTTTACCATTAGTGAAGAATACAGAGAAATCGGCGTGATGAAAGCCATCGGCATTAAAAACAGCAAGATACGAACACTGTACATGGTCAAGTATATTGCAATGGCGGTTGTTGGAGCAGTTATCGGCTTCTTCTGCGGAATTCCGTTCGGCAATATGATGACGGTGCAGTCAACCAAGAATTTTATCACAGGCGGTAATGAAAGCTATCTGCTGAATATCATCTGCTCAGTGGCAGTTGTACTGGTTATTGCATTGTTCTGCTGGCTCAGCACTAACAAGGTTAAAAAATTTACTCCTGTTGATGCAATCAGAAACGGCGAAAGCGGCAAGCGTTATAAGAAAAAGGGCATTTTAAGCCTTTCCAAAAGCAGACAAGTACCTGTGGCATTTATGGCGGTCAATGATATCCTCAGCGGATTCAGGCATTTTGCCGTCATGACAGTGACATTCATTGTCGGTATACTGATGATCACCATTATTCTCAATACGATATCGACCCTGCAAAGCAGTAAACTTCTGGCATGGTTCTCCATGGCAGACTGTAATATTACATTGGAAGATAAGGCAAGCACTGATAAATATACACGCACAGACGGTCAGACAATCAGAGCAGACTACCTGAAAGAAATGGAAAAAACGCTCAAAGAGAACGGTATGCCTGCACAGTGTTTCGCAGAAGGACTTTTTAAACTGTCAGTTCAAAGCGATAAGTCAAAAACTGTTGCGCTTGTATTTCACGGAATCGGCAGTACAGCAGACCAGTATTCCTACATAGAGGGTACAGCTCCCGAAAGAACCAACGAGGTCGCCCTGAGCTATCTGACAGCCGAAAAGCTTGATGTTGGTATCGGAGATACCGTTACGTTAAAAACAGGCGGCGAAAACGAAAAGTTTATTGTAACGGCACTCTTTCAGTGCATGAACAATATGGGTGAGGGTGTCAGACTGAGCGAAAAAATGGACATGGATTATTCCAAAGCACTTGGTTATTTCAGCTATCAGATTCGATTTACAGATAACCCTTCTGCTTCCGAAATTCAGTCAAGATTTGACAAAATTGCAAAGCTCTATCCCGATTACACCATTCGCACAGCAGGCGAATATGTGGATTATGCCGTTGGCGGAATAGCAGGCTATATGGGCGATACAAAAAACTTTATCATCATGGTTGTCATGATTATCAACATCCTTGTGGTCGTTCTGATGGAAAAATCCTTCCTGACAAAGGAACGCAGTGAAATTGCACTGCTGAAAGCAATGGGATTTAAAAACCGCTCCATTATTACATGGCAGACTTTGAGAATCGCCCTTCTGATGATTGTTGCAGTCATTGCGGCTGTTCTTCTGTCAGAGCCTGCCGGACAGCTTGCAGTAGGCGGTATTTTTAAAATGATGGGTTCAAAATACATCATCTTTGATGTCAACATCCTTGAAACCTATGTGATTTATCCGCTTGCAGTATTTGCGGTAACAGTTCTGGCGGCACTGATCAGTGCATTAGGAGTAAGAGGTGTATCCTCTTCCGAAGTCAACAATATAGAATAGTGAGGCGGAGTGCCTCCGCTGTCAATTACGCTGTAGCTTTATGCATACCGTAAATTTAATGCCGCTGAATAAAATTACAGACATACATGAATGAGAGAGGTAAGCGAAAATGAAAAAGATACTTGAAGTAAAAGACCTTTGCAAAACATATATCATCAACAAACGTCAGAACAATGTGCTGAAAAACGTCAATTTCACAGTAGAAGAGGGCGAAATGGTCGCAGTGATGGGACCGTCAGGTTCCGGTAAATCCACATTGCTTTATACAGTTTCGGGCATGGATAACATGACGGCAGGCGAGGTAAAATTCGGCGGCAGAGATATTGCAAAGCTGAAACCGAATGCCCTTGCCGAACTCCGACTTGACGAAATGGGATTTATTTTCCAACAGATGTATATGCTGAAAAATCTGACAGTGCTTGACAATATCGTACTTCCTGCCCGTCAGTCGAAGGCAAATACGCTTTCCGCAAAGGAAAAAACAGAGTACGGCAAAGAACTCATGCACAAACTCGGTATTATTGAAATTGCCGACAATGATATCAACGAAGTATCGGGCGGTCAGCTGCAAAGAGCGTGTATCTGCCGCAGTATGATCAATAAGCCGAAGATGATTTTTGCGGACGAGCCGACAGGTGCACTTAACCGCACCAGTTCCGAAGAAGTAATGGAGGAACTGAGAAAAATCAACAGCGAAGGTGCAACCATCATGCTTGTCACGCATGATGCAAAGGTTGCCGCAAAATGCACAAGAGTGCTGTTTATAGTTGACGGCAACATCAAAGGAGAGTATAATTTAGGCAGATACGAAAAAGACACCGAACTGCGTGAAAGAGAGTGCAGCCTCAACAACTGGCTTCTTGAAATGGGCTGGTAAACTACAATGTGCAATGTACAATGGCAGTGTGGGGGAGTTTGTTTTCCCGCTTAAGTTTTTTATGAACGGCGACTTTGACGGACTGCCCCAGATTATAGAAGTTAGCTTTTGCCTATAAACTTCCCCACATCATAACTCCACACTCCACACTCAAAGAAAGGGGGTCAGTTAATATGGTTGATGTACTTGTAGTAGAAGATAATATAGAGATGGGAACGCTGTTGTGCGATTTCCTGAAAAATGACGGGTATTCTGTGGAGCATTGCACAGACGGAGCAAAAGCGGCGGACTTCTTTGAGCAGGAGGGCGCAAAGTTAGTGATACTGGATATTATGCTGCCTGGGCTGGACGGCTTTGCGGTATGCAGAAAGATACGTGAAAGCTCCAATTCACCAATTATTATTGTCAGTGCAAAGGTAGAAAAAGATGATAAGCTCAACGGGCTTCTGCTGGGTGCGGACGATTACATTGAAAAGCCGTATGACATTGATATTCTGCTTGCCAAGGTCAAGGGGATTTTTGCAAGGCGGTATCATTCTTCCGTTTACTCCGATGGTTTCCTGAAAATCGACAAAAGCAAAAGAAAGGTCTATAAGGGTGATACGGAGCTTGAAATGCGGCAGAAGGAATTTGATTTGCTGTGCCTGCTGACGGAAAATGCAGGCAAAACGCTGAACAAAGATTTTCTGTTTAATAAGATCTGGGGCTTTGACAGTTTTTCCGAACCGCAGACTTTAACGGTACATATCAAATGGCTCAGACAGAAAATCGAAAGCGACCCCAAAAAGCCGCAGCATATTGTAACAGTGTGGGGTGTCGGCTATCGGTATGAGAGGTAACTATGAAAAGCTTTAATCGGTTAATGATTGTTGTCATGCTTGTTATGGCAGTTTTTATTGCAGGTGCCAATATCATTTTCATATCTTCGGATAAGGACGACTCAGGTCGTCCTTATCGTGTTGAAGCGGAAAGAATGGTTTATGATATGGAACATAACGGTTATGACGAAAATGATTTGAAAAATTGTCAGTATATCACTTCTGTCACAAAACTTACAGAAGAAAATAAGGCAGTGTTTTATTATACTGACAGTGATTATTTGATTCGTTCTGTCGGAGATGATTTATACCGCTTTGATTATACCTATGTGCAGGAGGATTCGGATTCGGTTCTGAGAATGAATATCTGTCTTGCTGTATCGGCGGTACTGGTATTTGTTTTATTGCTTACGGTGAAATATAAAATTATCGAGCCGTTTGAGAAAATTCGTGAAGTGCCGTTTGAGCTTGCCAAAGGACATCTCAGTATGCCGCTGAAAGAATCTAAGGATGAGTATTTCGGGCGGTTTGTGTGGGGGCTTGACCTTCTCAGGGAAAAGCTGGAAAGTCAGAAAGCAAGAGAACTGGAGCTGCAAAAAGAAAAGAAAACCCTTGTTCTGTCACTTTCGCACGATATTAAAACACCTCTGGGCGTAATTGAATTGTATTCCAAGGCATTGGAAAAGGGCTTATACACCGATGAACAGAAAAAAAAGGAAACAGCGCAGAATATCAACCTGAAATGCAATGAGATAAAAAATTATATCAATGATATTATTAAAGCCTCTAATGAAGAATTTCTGGATTTTGAAGTAAACAACGGAGAATTCTATCTGTCGGAATTAGTGGATACAATCAAAGAATTTTATGATGATAAGCTGACATTCCTCAAAACGGAATTTACTGTCGGAGAGTACCGCAACCGTATGCTGAAAGGTGATATTGACCGTTCGGTGGAGGTGATACAAAATATTATCGAAAATGCAGTAAAATACGGCGATGGAAAGCAAATCGGAATTTCTTTTTCTGATGAAGAGGACTGTACGCTGATTTCGGTTTCCAACAGCGGCTGTACACTCAGCGAAAACGAACTGCCGCATATTTTTGAAAGCTTCTGGCGCGGTTCAAATGTCGGCTCAGTCAGCGGCAGCGGACTGGGGTTATATATTTGCCGTCATCTTATGCGGAAAATGAACGGAGATATTTTTGCAGA
>CACYDD010000343.1 GCA_902773065.1 uncultured Ruminococcus sp.
CCTCTCCGTAATTTTCCACCGCAGTATAATGCGTTACCGCCCGAACACCGCCTTCTCCGATCTCACGCTGTATCGTATGCCCTTCTTTCAGCCGCAGGGGTGCATCTATCGTTCCGCTGCCTGTGATTTTGCCCTCACAAAGTGCGATATACAATTTTTCCGTACGGCTCGGAAGAAACGACGCACCATAGGCATTTTTTGCGGCAAGCACCAAGCCTGAGGTATCCTTGTCAAGCCGATTAATTGCATGAAATGTATAGTTCTCCCCCGTCTTTGCCGCATGAAAAGCCGCCGCATTG
Organism: uncultured Ruminococcus sp.; assembly: GCA_902773065.1. GTDB lineage: Bacteria > Bacillota > Clostridia > Oscillospirales > Acutalibacteraceae > UBA1213. Next base: position 300 of record CACYDD010000343.1, read on the forward strand.
GCAAGTGTGTCAAACTGGTGATCGCGGACAGGGTGCACAGGCATGAACGGCGACTTATTGTACACAATCAACCATTCATCCTCGTAAACAATATCAAGAGGCAGGTCTACAGGCTCAATATGTACACTTTCTTCAGGAAGAATCAGTTCGACTGTATCACCGCCGTGAAGGATATCAATGCTTCTGATATGCTTTCCGTCAAGTGTGATTCCGTTTTCCACACGTTTCAGCTTTGTCAGCATACGTGCCGAAACAAAGCAGTGTTTCCGCAGAAAATTCTGTACGGTGATTCCGTCAAACTCCTGCGGTACGGTAAATTTCATAAACTGCCCTCCGTATCGATTTTCAGAATATCCGTCAGCTTCGTAATTTTATAATCGCACAATTCATGCGGCATTGCTGTTTTGTTTTTCGGGTCATACAAACAGGTCGCAAGTCCTGCATTTTTGCCGCCCTTCATATCGGAAGTCAGTGAATCTCCCACCACAAGAATTTTACTTTTATCCTTTTCGGGAATATCATTCAGCACATACTCAAAAAATGCCTTGCTTGGTTTCTGCACATTCATTTCATCGGAAATATACAGCTTCCTGATAAATTTTGTAAGCTCCGTTCTTGCAAAACGTCCGCGCTGAACAGGCTTTAAGCCGTTTGTGATGATATAGATACTGTAATACTTTGATAATTCCTTCACAGCTTGATACGCACCATCAAGCAAAATCGCCTGCTCGGAGAGCTTTTCAACATATTTGTCCGCCAATTTTTCAGCTTCTTCAAAACCGACAAAGCATTTTTCAATCAGTTCTCGGAAACGCTGTATTCTCAACTCGGAACGTGTAATTTCATTTACCTCGAATTTTTTCCAGAGCTTTGCATTGATACTGCTGAATTTATGATAAATTTCCTCGCTGAAAGCAAGACCGTAAAACTCCAATGTGTTTTTCAGTGCATGGTACTCACACTGCGGAAAATCAAAAATCGTATCGTCGGCATCCATTAACAATGTGGTATATCTCATTTTAACACTCCTTGTTTTTAATAGATAAAGAGCGGAAACAAAGTTTCCGCTCAACTTAATCATGCCGTATCACGTTTTGCTTTCTTTTTGGAAGTTTTGGAAGAATCAGCCGTTTTGCGGCCTTTCTTCTTGCTTTTAGTTCTTTCCACGATTGGTTCGCCGTCACCTTTTACGGAATCCGCCGTAATGACAATTTTAGAAATCGTGTCATCGGACGGTGCTTCATACATCAGGTTTTTCAGAAGCTCCTCCATAATGGAACGCAGACCTCTTGCACCTGTATGTCTTTCGATCGCCTTTCTTGCAATTTCCAAAAGTGCATTTTCTTCAAATTCAAGGCTTACCGCATCCATGGCAAACAGCTTGGTATACTGCTTGATCAGCGAATCCTTCGGCTCTTTGAGAATACGCACAAGTGCATTTTCATCAAGACCGTTAAGTGCCGTTACAACAGGAAGTCGTCCGACAAGCTCGGGAATCAGACCGAATTTGACCAGATCCTGCGGAATCACATCCTGCATCCAGCTTGTCGTATCAAGCTCCACTTTGGATTTGATATCGGCGTTGAATCCGAGAGATGACGAACCCAGACGTTTTTCCACTGTCTTTTCCAGACCGTCAAATGCACCGCCGCAGATAAACAGAATATTTGTCGTGTCGATCTGTATAAAATCCTGCTGAGGGTGCTTTCTTCCGCCCTGCGGAGGAACATTGGATACCGTACCCTCGAGAATTTTCAGAAGTGCCTGCTGTACGCCCTCGCCGCTTACATCACGGGTAATAGAGGGATTTTCGGATTTTCTTGCAATCTTATCTATTTCATCCACATAGATAATGCCTCTTTCGGCTTTTGCAATATCAAAATCCGCTGCCTGAATCAGGCGCAGGAGAATGTTTTCAACATCTTCACCGACATAGCCTGCTTCTGTCAGGGTCGTAGCATCAGCAATGGCAAACGGAACATCCAGTATTCTTGCCAGTGTCTGCGCAAGAAGCGTTTTACCGACACCGGACGGACCGAGAAGAAGGATATTGCTTTTGTTCAGTGCAACATCATCTTCATTCTGATAGTTGATTCTTTTATAGTGATTATATACCGAAACCGCAAGAGAAACCTTGGCTTCATCCTGTCCAATCACATAATCGTCAAGCATTGCTTTGATTTCCATCGGTTTAGGGAGGTCACTGAAATTCTCGAAATACTCACCGTCAAAGCTGTCATCAAATTCTCCGTCGCCCCTGAGAAGCGAGGAACAAAGCATGACACATTCGTCACAGATATAAGCACCCGAGCCTTGAAACAGTCTTCCGACAATTTCCTGCGGCTTTCCGCAGAAGGAACAGGTGATCATTCTCTTATCATCTATATTGGGCATTTACGCAGCTCCTTATCGTTGTGTTATAACCTTGTCGATCAGACCGTACTCCATTGCCTGCTGAGCAGTCATGAAGTTGTCACGCTCTGTATCTCTTGCGATAATATCATACGGCTGACCTGTTCTCTCTGACAGA
>CACYDD010000344.1 GCA_902773065.1 uncultured Ruminococcus sp.
AGGTTCTGCCTGCTCTGACAAGAGCGGCGACCCACCATTTTTCCCAGTATTCCTTATTTTTCATGTCATTTTCCCTCCAGATCGTTTATTCTGTGATTGACGACTTTAAATTTTTCGTCATACAGTTCCAGTTTATCTTCAATGCGATATGTTCGTTCGATAATGCTGTTGTGTTTGTCCTGCTTTTTTTCAAGCTCCTTAATGCGGTATTCGGTCAGTTTGCTTGTCGCCAAAATACCGCCGAACGTGCCGATCAGTGAGCCTGCCAGACTAATCAGTGCATTAATAACCGTGCTATCCAAATGATCACCTCCTTCAATAGTCCCTCGTAAAAGACAAAAAAGTTGACCTCAAAAGGTCAACTTTTCAAAAAATTTTTTTAAATCCGCAAAAAAACACCGTGAACCGGACAAAAATAGCCGGCTCACGGTATTTTTTGATTATCAGGTTTTCAATGACTCTTATCCGATAAACATCTGAGTCCAGTAATTGCCGTCAGCAACATAGCCAACGCCGATCTGGGTATAGGATGCATTCAGGATATTGGCTCTGTGACCTTCGGAATTCATCCATGCCTCCATAACAGCCTCGGGAGTACGCTGACCCATTGCAATATTTTCGCCTGCGGTACGGTAGCTGATCCCGAACTGTTTCATCATATCAAACGGGCTTCCGTAAGTCGGTGAAGTATGGCTGAAATAACCCTTGTCTTTCATATCCTGAGATTTCAGTCTTGCCACCTTGGAAAGCTCTGTGTTCAGTGTTACAGGGTTCAGACCGTACTGCGCACGGTAGCTGTTGACAAGCTCTACAACCTGCTGTTCGTATGCAGAAACGCTGCTGTCAGTTGTGACAGGTGTTTGCGTTTCGGTTGTTGTTTCAGTCGCTGCCGGCTGAGAGGGAGCTGTCGGTGTTGTCGGCACTGTCGGAACAGAAACCTGTGGCGTTGCCGTACCGGTGCGGTTATCTGTGCATTGCTTGCTGTCAGGCAGCAGACCGCACTGGGAAATAATATCCTGAATATTGCAGTTGCCGCTGCCGCACTGGTTAATGATACTCTGCACATCACAGTTACCGCTCTGGCACTGATTCATCAGTCCCTGCACATTGCAATTACCGTCGCTGCACTGATTCAGAACACTCTGTAGATCGCCGGTATCAAATGTATTGCAGCCGTTCGGAGTAATCACGCACGAGCCGAGAGAATTACAGTCAGGCAAACACGAAATGCTTGCAGCATTGGCTGACAAAGCCGCACCCGACACAACAGCAACAGCACAGAACAGTGCCGCAGAAATACGAGTCAATCTTTTCATAGGAAATACCTCCGATAATTTTATTACAAACGTGTTACCGTTTACATTTCCTATTATACATTGCACTCTATGTAAATTCAACACACAATTATTGGTTCTCCTTACAACAAAAACCATTATAGGAGTGTGGAATGTGGAGTGTGGAGTGTGGAATTATGACATAGGGAAGTTGATTCCTCTCACCATAACTCCACACTCCACTCTTCACACTCCACTCTTCACACTCCACACTTTCTGTCAGGCTTTTTCGGGTTCGGGATATTTCTGACCAAAGGTTTCGACTGTGACGGAAGCCATGACCTGCGGGTCAAGGGGCTTATCCATCATGTCGGTATCACATTCTGCGATTTTGTTAACAACCTCCATGCCCTCAATCACCTTGCCGAAAGAAGCATATGCTCCGTCAAGGTGAGGAGCAGCCTTGTGCATGATGAAGAACTGAGAGCCTGCGGAGTCCGGAATCATGGTACGTGCCATAGAAAGAACGCCTTCGGTATGTTTCAGGTCGTTTGCAAAACCGTTCTGTGAAAACTCACCCTTGATATGGTAGCCCGGACCGCCCCTGCCTGTTCCATCAGGGCATCCTCCTTGGAGCATAAAATTGTAGATCACTCTGTGGAAAGTAAGACCGTTGTAATAGCCTTTGTTGATCAGACTGATAAAGTTGTTAACGGTGTTGGGTGCGATTTCGGGATACAATTCTGCCTTAATCACATCACCGTTTTCCATTTTAATTGTTACAATAGGATTTTTTGCCATAAAAATCAACCTCCTGAATTTTCGGGTTATAAAACCACCTTATATATATTACTCTATAATTCTCCAATAATCAACCGCGAGCCGCCGGAACCTATTTTGCGTTCAACATTTTTATTAAAGACGAATTCATCGCCGCATTCAAAGTAATTAATACACGCTGTAATTATTTCACTTTTTCATTATAGGTTTTCATAATTGCGGTCAGGAATGAGGAGAAAGACATATTGAGACCGGCATCTGTACTAAACTTGAAAGTATGTTTTACATTTGCAAAGCTGATAGAAGGTGTTACTACACTCTGATAATTGTTTTTCGACTTGTTGTATTCCGCATTGAAAGTATTGACATTCATTCTGGAGGAAGAAGCAATTCTCTTCAATGAAGCTGTGTACTTATCTTTAATGTAAGCATTGCTGTTCAGGATCGCATATTTGATCAGCGGATTTGCCTGCTGCTGACCTGCACCTACTGCTCTGTTGGAGTACGGAGAAACCGATGTCATACCTGCTCCGTCCGGGTTAAATCCATTGGTGATACCAAGTGTACGATCGTTGTCGTATGAGATAAATATCGCCTTGCCCGTATCTTTGCGGAAATAGATGTAATGGTTGTTATAGTTATTTCTCATATCGTCGGGGTCGCCTGCAAAATAACTGACTGCCAGGAAGTTGGCAAGATAATCTGTATCTACCACACTTTCAAACTGTGCCTTGGTCGGACTGGAGGCAAGAACAGAAAGAAGATTTTTCAGGGAGCTGTGATTGGAAGAGCTTTCATTTGTTTTCAGATTGAAATTGTATTTTTTTCCTTTATCCTTATCCTCCACGCCATAGGTCACCTGACCATTGACATAGTTACAGGGGCTGTTGGTCCATCCGCATTTGTAAAGGTCTCCTCCGAGAGCGGACTGCGGAAGATATCGTTCAAGGAAAATTTTATCGATCGGTTCATAGATCGTCATAACGCCGTAATTCTGACCATTGAATGTCAGCTGAGACAAACCAATCTTCTGTGCAAGAACACCGTTTTCCTTAAACATATTTGCCGCATAGATTTCTCTGATATGGGTATCATCATAACATCTGTTCCATTTTACATCGAGCTTTTTCAGTGTCGCAAAACGGCGGTTTTTCCGTGCCTTTCGCTCATCGGTACTTGACCATACCTTTGCATCGCTGCCGTAATAGGTCTTATCATCAAAGGTTTCATTAAAGCTCAGCTTGTAATGAGACAGATTCAGCTTTCCGTTATCACCGTAAACAGGTTCAAGAGACATATTGCCCTTCGGACGGATACCCACTTCATTGACCGTATAGCTTGTTCCTCCGACAGTAATGACTACATCAGCCATTCTGTAGATCGGTGACTTTGAGCCTTTGTTTTTATATTTTACATAATCCTGCTGCATTTTATCCATTTCAGTTTTCGACATGGTGATCTGGATATTCACCTTGGTATTAAGATTAAACAGCTGCTGATAAAGTGCGTCATTGCCGACAGACTGATTGGTTGACGGTGTAGTGGTCGTATTGTTTTGTGTGGTACTTGAATTATTATTGTTCTGATTTGATGTATTGCCGGATGAATGATTGCTGCTGTTATTAGTATTTTTGGAAGTATTGCTGCCATTAGAGGTGTTGGATTTGTTATTAGTATTATTGGAGGTATTGCCGCCGGAATTATTTTTGGTAGTGCTGTTTGATGAACTATTTTTGTTAGATTGATTTGACGAGCTGTTTTTACTGCTGTTTGATGTACTGTTACTATTATTGTTGGAATTATTACCGGTGTTATTTTTGTTTGTACTGTTGTTGGAAGAAGAATTGCCGTTTTGTGCATTGCTGTTGCCGGCATTACCTGTAGTACCGTTTGGTGTACGGGCTGTCCCGTTATTATTTACATTACTGCTGCCGTTGCTGCTTTGTGAAGCACTGTTGCCTGAAGCCTGCGATTGCTGAGAGGAACTGTCAGATGTACTTCCGCTTTGTTCCGAAACAGCAGTTGAACCGCCGGAATTGTCTGCATTTCCGCTTTCGGAAGCTGCACCTGTATTTTTCTCACCGTTATTTTCGCCTTCAGAGGTAACAGCAACCGCTGTTTCCGTGCCTGAATTTTCAACAATTTCATCATTTGTTCCCCACGAACATGATGTCAGCGACAAAGCCGCAAGCATCACCGCAAGAAATAACGACCATCTTTTTTTCATTCTTGTTTCCGCCTTTCTTAATTATATCTGCGTTTTCATTATGTATAATACTTTAATCCGATTATAATGTACAATTTCCAATTTGTCAACGGATAAAAAAAAATAGGGAATGATACAACATTTTTTGTACCATTCCCACATTTGACTAACAATTATTTTGCTACATAGCCTGCATCTTTCACAGCAGCAATCAGTGTGTCGGTGCTGACATCACCGCTTAGTGTGACGGCTGCGGTTTTATCATCAAGACTTACCTCCGCAGAAGCAACCCCTTCGACTCCTTCCAGTGCCTTTTTTACATGAGCCACACAATGCTGACACATCATGCCCTCAATCGTCAGTGTAATTTTGTTTTCCATCAAGGTTTCCTCACTTTCATTGATGATTGTTTTATTTTTAATGCTCTTCGGCTGCTGCATTTTAAAATGCCTCAGTCTTAAAGCATTGGTAACAACACAAACCGAGCTGAAACTCATCGCCGCAGCTCCGATCATGGGATTCAGCATGATTCCCGGTCCGTAAAATACGCCTGCCGCAACAGGAATTCCGATCGCATTATAGAAAAATGCCCAGAACAGATTCTGTCTGATATTTCTCATCACAGCACGGCTGAGCCGTATGGTATTGACCACATCGTACAGGTCATTTTTCATCAGAACAATATCCGCTGAATCCATTGCAATATCCGTTCCTGCGCCTATGGCGATTCCCACATCTGCCCTGACCAGTGCGGGTGCATCATTAATACCGTCACCGACCATGGCAACACATTTGCCGTTTTCTTTGAGCTGACTGATTTTCCGCTCCTTATCAGCCGGATAAACATCCGATATGATATGCTCTATTCCTGCTGCCTGACCCACTGATTCCGCTGTGTGCCTGTTATCGCCTGTCAGCATAATGACGTCGATTCCCATGTTTTTCAGTTCACTTACAGCTTCTGCACTTGTCAGCTTGATCTGATCCGCCGCCGCTATGATACCCATCAGATGTTTGTCTTTCATAAAGAACATCGGTGTCTTGCCCTCATCAGCAAGCTTTTCTGCTGTTTTTTGTAGATCCTTATCAATATTGTTTTCTGCTATCCGAACATTTCCTGCAAGGTAAATATGACCGTTTGCCTTTGCAGACAATCCCTTGCCCTGCACCTGCTCCAGATCGGTAACTTCAAAATATGTGAGCTGTTGTTCTTCTGCTTTTTTTACGATCGCCTGTGCCAACGGATGTTCCGACAGTCTTTCCAGTGAATAAGCACAACGGAGAAGCTCCTCTTTGGTTATATTTCCAAAGGGGAGGATATCCGTCACTTCGGGACTGCCCTGTGTTACTGTACCTGTTTTGTCAAAAACAACCGTATCGACCTTGTGTGCCGTTTCTAAACTTTCAGCAGATTTGATTAAAATACCGTTGATCGTTCCTCTGCCTGTTCCGACCATAATTGCTGTCGGTGTAGCGAGACCGAGCGCACACGGACAGGAGATCACCAGCACCGACACAGCCGCCGTAAACGCCTGTGCTGCCCCGAAGCCCAGAATCAGCCACACTGCCGCTGTTATTACGGAAATTGTCATAACGATCGGCACAAACACACCGCTCACTTTATCAGCCAGCTTTGCCACAGGTGCTTTGGAGGAAGTCGCTTCATCTACCAGCTGTATGATCTGAGAAAGTGCCGTGTCCGAACCGACTTTTTCTGCTTTCATTTTAAAATATCCCGATTTGCTGACGGTTGCACCGATCACACTGTCACCGACAGTTTTTTCACTCGGGATACTTTCCCCCGTCAGGCTTGATTCATCGATCGCCGCACTTCCCTCAATAATAATTCCGTCAGCAGGTATAACACTTCCTGCCTTTACAACAAGAATATCCCCGACATTGATATCTGCGGAAGCAATTTCAATTTCTTTTCCGTCACGCAAAGCGACTGCCCTTTTCGGCGAAAGATCCATCAGCCCGACAATGGCATCAGTCGTTTTCTTTTTGGCTCTTGATTCAAAATATTTACCGAGCGTGATCAGCGTGAGTATCATTCCCACAGATTCAAAGTACAGATTTTCTCCGAAGCTGTGGACGATTCCCATATCTCCCATTGAATAGCCGTATAACATCCCGTATACTGCATAAATTCCGTAAATGATGGAAGCGGTTGAACCGACTGCAATTAAGGTATCCATATTCGGCGCACCGTGAAATAAGGAGCGAAACCCATTGATGAAATATTTTGCATTGACTGCTATGACAGGCAGTGTCAGCAAAAACTCTGTAAAGGCAAGGATACCCATATTTTCATGACCGAGAAAAAACGGCGGAAGCGGAAATCCCATCATATGCCCCATGGCAATATATGACAATATAATACCGAACACAGCGGATATGAGCAGTCTGCGGAGCATGGTTTTGCTTTCATCCCCTGTATTTTCTACAACCTTACCGGATTTATTTTTGCTCTCATCAGAACAGGCAAATGCACCGTAGCCTGCATTTTCGACTGCTTTGATAATATCGCCGTTACTTACATTCTGATCATCATATTCAACCAGCATATTATTTTTCAAAAGGTTGACAGAAACGCTTTTCACTCCTGCAACTGCGGAAACACTTTTGTCTACCCTTGCGCTACAGGCAGCGCAGCTCATTCCTGTAATATCAAATTTCTGTTTCATGCTTTTTCTCCCCTTCCCACACATTATTCATTATTCGTTATTCACTCAAACTTCCCACACCAGAAATAGCTTCAAAGCCTGATAAGCACTAAAGAAAACAGCAATAAAAAAGGCACAGTCCCCCGAAATG